>DASSCD010000040.1:0-6871 GCA_035698005.1 Gaiellaceae bacterium
CGCCTGTACGAGGCGACCGCGAAGAACCTCCTCCGCATCACCGTGGAGCTGGTCGGGGGGGTCGAGCGCCCGCACGAGGAGGTCGCGGACGAGCACGAGCCCTCTCCCCGGAAGCTCGCTGTCCGCAAGGGCGCCGGCAACGCCGTGGAGCTCGGGTCGATCTTCGCGTTCGGCTTCTCGCCGCTCTGGCTCCTCGCCGCCGCCGCGGACGTGACGCATGGCACGCGCGTCTACGTCGACGCGCTCGTCGGCGAACTCAAGGCGGCAGGCGTCGTCGCGAGGGACGCCGAGCTCGCGTCCGTCGACGACCTGCTCGCGTCGCTCGAGGGCGCCAGCGGCACGACCGCCCGTCTGATCGACATCCCGCCGCTCGAGGTGCAGGCACTCCGGCAGTCGCTCTCCGATCTCCGCGAGAACGCCGAGGGCCTGCCCACCCCGGCCGAGCTCGCAGCGGTGTACGCGGGCCTCGTCGACGAGGCGGACCGCGAGCAGCGGAGCGTGCTCGAGGTCTCGGTCGGGATGGGCCTCGCCTTCTTCAACTCCGCGCGCAAGGTCGGGCGGCAGCACGTCCTCGAGCCCTACACGGAGGACCTCCGGCCCGTGCGCGACGAGGGCTTCGCGTCCTACGCGGCCCGGGTGGGGAGGCCGTACGCGCAGGCGGTGCTGCGCCACTTCGACCCACGCCGCGCGAGCCTGACCGAGCGGGGCATCGGCCGGCTCGGAGGGTCGAAACTGCTTGAATCGGAGGGGATGGCGCATCCCGACAGCTTCGGTGCGAGATCGCAGCTCCGGGTCGGAGATCGCGACGTCGAGCTGTTCCGGGTCGACGCGCTGCAGGAGCGCTTCGACGTGCTCCGCCTGCCGTACACGCTGAGGATCCTGCTCGAGAACGTCCTCCGGCACGAGGACGGCGCCACCGTGACCGGCTCGGACGTCGAGGCCGTCGCGGGCTGGGTCGCCTCCGCCCAGCCCTCACGGGAGATCTCGTTCACGCCGGGCCGGGTGCTGCTGCAGGACTTCACGGGCGTCCCGGCCGTGGTCGATCTCGCGGCCATGCGCGATGCGATGCACGACCTGGGGGGCGACCCGGCGAAGATCAACCCGCAGCTCCCGGCCGAGCTCGTCATCGACCACTCGGTGCAGGTCGACGAGTTCGCGACGAGGCTCGCCATCAGGCACAACGCCGAACTCGAGTTCGAGCGCAACCGCGAGCGCTACGCGTTCCTGCGCTGGGGCCAGGGGGCCTTCGCTGACTTCAAGGTGGTGCCGCCGAGCACCGGGATCGTGCACCAGGTCAACCTCGAGTTCCTCGCTCGGGTCGTCGACGAGCGGAACGGCACGGCCTTCCCGGACACGCTCGTGGGGACCGACTCGCACACGACGATGATCAACGGGCTCGGCGTCCTCGGCTGGGGCGTCGGGGGGATCGAGGCCGAGGCGGCGATGCTGGGCGAGGCGATCTCGATGCTCGTCCCGCAGGTCGTGGGCTTCAAGCTGATGGGCGCGCTCCCGGAGGGCGCCACGGCGACCGACCTCGTCCTCACCGTCACCCAGCTCCTCCGCGAGACGGGAGTCGTCGGGAAGTTCGTCGAGTACTTCGGCCACGGCCTGGAGGGGCTCCCGCTGGCCGACCGCGCGACGATCGGGAACATGTCGCCCGAGTACGGAGCCACGTGCGGCTTCTTCCCCGTCGACGGGGAGACGCTTCGCTACCTGCGGCTGACAGGGCGACCCGCGGAGCGCGTCGCGCTCGTCGAGGCGTACTGCAAGGAGAACGCGCTCTGGCACGAGCCCGACGATGCGCCGACCTACTCGCAGGTGGTCGAGCTCGACCTCTCCACGGTCGAGCCGTCGCTCGCGGGGCCGCGCAGGCCTCAGGACCGGGTGCCGCTGCGCGATGCGAAGGACGCCTTCCTCCATTCGCTCCCCACCTTCGGCATCGAATACGGGAACGCCCAGGACGCCGGCGTCGACGAGTCCTTCCCGGCGAGCGACCCGCCGGCGACGATGGAGCCCGGCGCGACCAAGCCGACGGGCGAAGGCGTCGTGCCGAGAGTCGCCGCGGCCGTCGCGCAGCGTCCCGCCGGCGTCCCCTGCGAGATCGACGGCGAGACGGTGCTCCTCGAGCACGGCGCGGTCGTGATCGCCGCCATCACGTCCTGCACGAACACGTCCAATCCCGCCGTCATGGTCGGCGCCGGCCTGCTCGCGAAGAAGGCCGTCGAGCGCGGCCTGAAGCGCAAGCCGTGGGTGAAGTCGAGCCTCGCGCCCGGCTCCAAAGTCGTCACCGAGTACTACGACAAGGCGGGCCTGACGCCGTACCTCGAGGAGCTCGGCTTCCACACCGTCGGCTACGGCTGCACGACGTGCATCGGGAACTCGGGCCCGCTCCCGGAGCCGATCTCGCGCGCGGTCGCCGAGGGCGACCTCGTCGTCTGCGCCGTCCTCTCCGGCAACCGGAACTTCGAGGCCCGGATCCACGGCGAGGTGAAGGCGAACTACCTCGCCTCACCGCCGCTCGTCGTCGCGTACGCACTCGCCGGACGGATGGACGTCGACCTCGCGACCGAGCCGATCGGGGTCGGCTCGGACGGCGAGGACGTCTATCTGTCAGATCTCTGGCCCTCGGGGGAGGAGGTGCGTGAGACGGTCGCGGGCTCGATCGGTGAAGAGATGTTCCGCGCGACCTACGCGGACGTCTTCACCGGCGACGAGACCTGGCGTGGGCTCCCGGTGCCCGAGGGCGAGCTGTTCGTGTGGGACCCCGCCTCGACGTACGTGCGCCGGCCGCCCTACTTCGACGGTATGTCACGCGAGCCGGGAGCCGTCGAGGATGTCGCCGGCGCGCGCTGCCTCGTCTGGATCGGCGACTCCGTCACGACCGACCACATCTCGCCGGCCGGGGCCATCCGTCCCGACGTGCCCGCGGGGCGCTACCTCCTCGAGCACGGAGTGGAGCGCAAGGCGTTCAACTCGTACGGCTCACGCCGCGGGAACCACGAGGTCATGGTGCGCGGGACATTCGCGAACGTGCGCCTGCGCAACCTGCTCGTCCCCGGGTCCGAGGGGACGTGGACCGTGCACCTCCCCTCCGGCGAGGAGATGACGATTTTCGACGCCGCCGAGCGCTACCGGAGCGAGGGGAGGCCGCTCGTCGTGCTCGCCGGCAAGGAGTACGGGTCGGGATCGTCGAGGGACTGGGCGGCGAAGGGCCCGAACCTGCTCGGCGTGCGTGCGGTCATCGCGGAGAGCTACGAGCGCATCCACCGCTCGAACCTGCTCATGATGGGCATTCTCCCGCTGGAGTTCCTCGAGGGCGAGAGCCCCACCACCCTGGGCCTGACCGGCCGCGAGGAGTACGCGATCGAGGGCGTCGAGAACGGCGAGGCCTCCGAGGTGACGGTCCGCGCCGACGACAAGGAGTTCCGCGCCCGCGTCCGGCTCGACACGCCACGGGAGCGCGAGTACCTGCGCCACGGCGGGATCCTCCCGTTCGTGCTGCGGCGCCTGCTCGCCGGGTAGCCCTCCGCGTGCTCAGGAGAGGCCGAGCTCGCGCGGGAGCGGACGCGCGTGGACGACGACGAGCGTCGTCGTCGGGCGCGTGAGCGCGACGTAGAGCTCCCGCAAGCCCTGGCCGCCCGCGCCCTCGTCGACGATGAGCGCAGGCTCGACGACGATGACGTGGTCGAACTCCATGCCCTTGGCCTCGCGCGGCGTCAGCACGGGGATGCGCGTGTCGTCGAACAGCGATCCCGCGTCGGCGTCGCCGCGCAGCGACCCCGGCGCGATCACCGCGAGGAGTCCCTCCCCGTCGCCGAGCCGGGCGGCCTCGGCGAACCCGGCCTCGAGCGGAGGGTCGGCGGCGACGAAGCGCGGAGGCTCGGCGCCGGCGCGGTAGGCCACCGGCGGCCGAGTGCCGGGCGCGACGTGCTCGAGCAGAGGCAGGGCGAGCGCCATGATCTCGCGCGGCACGCGGTACGCGTGCTCGAGTTCCTCGACCTCGGCTCGCTCGCCACCCGGGAGTGCCGCCAGCAGCTCGTCCCAGCGCGTGTACGGGATCGGGCCCGTCGCCTGCGCGACGTCGCCGAGAAGCGTGAACGCGCCGGTCGTGCGGCGGGCGACCATCCGCACCTGCATCGGCGTCAGGTCCTGCGCCTCGTCGACGATCACGTGCCCGTACCGAGTCTCGACGCCCCGCAGCAGCGCTCTCGCCTCGTCGACGAGCGGCAGGTCGGCGCTGCTCCAACCGCTTCGCGAGCGGCGGAGCAGCGACTGCTCGTCCGCATCGAGGATGCCGTCGGCCGCCTCGGCGAGCAGGTCGCGGGACGTGAACAGACGACGCACCACCTGCTCCGGCCGCGGCGCGGGCCAGACGCGGTCGAGGAAGCCGGTGAGGATGCCGTCCTTCCGCAGCACCCGCTCGACCTCCTCGAACGAGCGCACGGCGAGCCCGGCGAGCGTCTCGCCGTAGTCGGAGTAGAACCGGCGCAGCACGTTCATCCGGAACCGCTCACGCGCTGCGGCCGAGAAGCCGAGCTCGCCGCGCGCCTCGCGCAGGATCAGCTCGACCTCGTCCGCCTCGACACCCACGAACTGACCCTCGAGCCGGAAGACGAGCTCCTCGGGACGACCCTGCGAGAGGAGCTCGACCGCGCGACGCACCGCCTCAGCCAGCCGCTCGTCCGCCTTCAGCCGCTCGACGTCGTACGGGTCCTGGAGCGTCACCTCGACTCCTTCGACCAGCTCCGCGACCGCACGCTGGTCGACGCTCTCCTCACCGAGCGTGGGCAGGACGTGCGAGATGTAGTCCATGAACCTCGGGTTCGGCCCGACGAGCAGGATCCGCCGGAGCTCCTCGCGATGCTGGAAGAGGAGGTACGACGCGCGATGCAGCCCGACGGCGGTCTTGCCGGTGCCCGGTCCGCCCTGGATGACGAGCGGCGGCTCGGGGCCGCGCGCGATCAGCCCGTACTGGTCGGCCTGGATCGTCGCGACGATGTCGCGCATGCGCGTGTCGCGGGTGCGCTCGAGCTCCTCGAGCAGGAAGTCGTCGATCGAGGAGGCCGCGTCCGCGAGCGAGCCGTCGAGCGCCTCGTCGCTGATGCCGGTCAGCGTGCGGCCGGCGAGCCGGAAGCGCCGCCGGAGCGTGACGCCGTGGGGGTCGGCGGGTGTCGCCGTATAGAACGGCCGCGCCGCCGGCGCCTGCCAGTTGACGACGAGCAGCTCGTCGTCGTCGTGCACCCAGCGCCGGCCGACGTAGAGCGGGTCGGGGACGGCGTCGAGGTCGATGCGCCCGAAGCAGAGGATCTCCTCGGCTCGCTCGTAGGCGGCGAGGCGCCGGTCGACCCAGGCCTCGATCCGCCCGGCGGCGATGTCGAAGCCGTCCTCGCCCACGCCGGCCGCTCCCACCGTGCGGAGCAGCGCCAGCCGCATGCGCTCGAGGCACTCGTAGGCGCGGTCGAGGTGCGCCTGCTCGGCCGGGATGTCCGGGTGCGCCATCCGCCGACTCTCAGACGGCCGGCTTCCGGGCGACGAAGATCGCCCAGCCGACGAGCTCGCGACCGTGGCGGAGGTACGTGCGCTTCCAGCGCTCGTAGGAGGCGCTCACCTCCTGGGCGTCCGGGTCGTCCGGGCGCTCGTCCAGCCACTCCTCGACCGCGCGCCAGTGGAGCGTCTCGTAGCGATCCCAGTCGTCGGGCGACGCGTCGATCAGCGTCACGACCCGCAGCGAGCCCGACTCGACGATCGCCACGGTCCCGTCGAGCGAGGTGAACGGCTCGTCGCGGTCCTCGTAGTCCTCCGGCAGCGGCAGCGACCGCCAGTACGGCTCGCCCACGACGACGTGGCCGCCCGGGCGGACGGCAGGCTCGAGCGCGTCGAGCGTGCCGGCGAGTCCGTCGTACACGAAGCTCGCGCCGAGGCAGAGCGCGACGTCGTAGGCATTCGCGGGAAGCTCCTCGCGCGCGGCGTCCGCGAGCCGGAACGAGACGAGCTCGCCAACCCCCGCACTGGCTGCGCGCTCGACGGCTGCGGCGTGGAACTCGGCCGCGATCTCGATCCCCTCGATCGTGCAGCCGAACTCGCCGGCGAGCAGGATCGCAGGCCCGCCCCGACCGGACGCGACGTCGAGCACGCGCGAGTCGGGCCCCAGCCGGAGCCGGCGGCCGAGCAGGAGCAGCTTCTCCTCAGAGGTCGGATTCTGGAGCTCGTGCTCCCGCTCGGCGACGACGAAGTAGCGCGGGATCATCGCCGGATTCTCCCACGGCGCGGTAGCCTCACCCGCCGGGTGGCCGCGCCGGAACGGATCGAGGGCAGCTGGGGGATCGAGCCCGTCCCGGACCGGCTGCGGGTGCTGGGAGCGCTCGACACCGGGCTCCTGTGGGGGAACCTCGGTGTGTCGCTTCTCGTCGTCGTCGCCGGCGCCGCACTCGTCCCCGCGCTCTCGCTCCCGGACGCGCTGCTCGCGATCCTGCTCGGCTGCGTGCTCGGGAACCTGATGCTCGCGGTCGCGGCGGCGATCGGAGCCGACGCGCGGGTCCCGGGCATGGCGCTGATGCGCGCACCGCTGGGCCGCCGCGGCTCGTACCTGCCGACCGGGATCAACGTGCTCCAGGGCGTCGGCTGGACGACGTTCGAGCTCCTGATCATCGCCACGGCCGCGGCAGCGCTCTCGGACGAGCTGTTCGGGTTCCGCGCGCAGTGGCTGTGGACGATCGCGTTCGGCATCGCGGCGCTCGTCCTCGCCCTACTCGGGCCGATCGGCTTCGTCCGCCGGTTCGTGCGCCGGTTCGCGGTATGGGCCGTGCCGTTCGCGGTCCTCTACCTGACCTGGTGGGCCTTCGACGGCGCCGACCTGGGGGCCCTCTGGGAC
>DASSCD010000041.1:0-10940 GCA_035698005.1 Gaiellaceae bacterium
CGCGCAAGCCGTCTGGAGCGGCCTCCTGGGGCCGTGGTCGCGTGGCGCCGAGATCGTCCACCACACGGGCGAGTTCGACGCGCTCGAGCAGCTCGACCTCATCCACCGGCTGGGCGTCACCGTCCTCTGCCAGACGCCCGCGGAGTACCGTGCGCTCGCCGACCTGAAGGCGCGCGAGCTCGAGCGCTACCGGTCGCGCCAGCTCCGCCGCCTCGTCTCCACCGGAGACCACCTCGAGCCGGACGTGGCCGCGCTCTTCGAGGAGGTCTGGGAGCTCAAGATCCACGACGGCTACGGGCAAACGGAGACGAACGTCGTCGTCGCGAACGCCGGCACGCACGTCCCCTACAAGCCCGGCTCGCTTGGCCAGGCGCTCCCCGGGCACCACGTCGCCGTCGTCGACGACCACGGGAACGAGCTACCGCCCGGGATCGAGGGCGACCTCGCGGTGCGCGGCCGCCCGCCCACGCTGTTCGCCGGCTACTGGGATTCGCCCGACGAGACGAAGGCCGCGTTCAGCGGCGACTGGTACCTGACCGGCGACGTCGCGACGCGAGACGAAGACGGCTACCTCTTCCACGTGGCGCGCGCGGACGACGTGATCTCGAGCCGCGGCAGGACGTTCGGCCCGTACGAGGTGGAGGCCACGCTCCGCAGCCACCCGGCCGTGCGCCGCGCAGCCGTCGTCGGCATCGCCGACCACGCGCACGGCGGTCACTTCGTCCGGACGTACGTCGTCCTCGAGCCACGCAGCAAGCCAAGCGAGCAACTGGCTGCTGAGCTGCGGCAGCACGTTGCAGACGCCCTTCCCGAGCAGCAGGTCCCGCGCGAGGTCGAGTTCGTCGAGGCCCTGCCGACCTCGCCGGGCGGGACGGTTCGACGCGACGAGCTCCGCGAGCGGACCGCCTCGGGCCGGCCGCTCTGGGAGTCGACTCCTGCCGTGGAGCCGCCCGCAGCGAAAGCCGCGTTCGCGGAGCCCGTGCCGGTCGCGGAGCCCGAGCCCGCGCCGGCTGTCCCCGAGCCGGTGATCGCCGAGCCACCGCCGCCCGCACCCGTAGCCGAGTCCCCAGTCGTCGACGCCCCCGTGCTGGAGACCCCACGCGTCCCGCCCGAGGCGGAGGCGCCGCCGCCCCCGGTCGAGGAGCCGACGTTCGTCTCGGAGCACGAGGTCCTGATCCCACTCGACGACGAGGTCGTGATCCCGCTCGAGCCCGAGGTCGCGATTCCGGTCGAGACGGAGGCGATCCCGCTGGAGCCCGACGGCGTCGTCGTCCCGCTCGCGCCCGGGCCGGAGGCGCCGACGGAGCCCGAGCCGCCCGCGGGGCTCGAGCCGCTGCCCGAGTACGTCGTCGAGCCGGCCGTCGAGCCCGCGCCGCCCGTCGAGCCCGAGCCCGCGGCTGCGGAGCCGACCGAACCGGAGCCGCCCGCGGCGCTCCCGGACTACGTCGTCGAGCCCGCGCACGACCCGGCGCCGGTCGCCTTCCAGGCCGAGCCCGAGGCGGAGCCCGAGGAGGAGGAAGACCTCGGCCCGCTGCCCGAGTACGTGATCGACCCCGAGCGCCCGACCCCGCTCGAGGCGGTTCCCGCGCCGCCCCCCGTCGCGGAAGCGCCCGCCCCAGCCGCGCCCCCGGCTGCGGAGCCGGACGACGACCCGCGCGCCGGGCTCGGCATCACGCCCGTCACGGAGTTCCCGCAGGTCGACACCGGCGCGAAGCGCGAGGCCACGGGCCGGCGGCGGCTCTCGCAGCCGGCCTCCAAGCCCGACACGCAGCGCTCGCTCGGCGATCCCGGCGACGAAGGCGAGGAGATCGGTTGGATGCAGGGCCTCTCGAGCCGGCTGAGCGCCTACAGCCTCGACGCCGAGCCGGGCGAGGCCGGCGAGGCGGTCGACGAGGACGCCGGCGATCCAGACGACACCGAGATCCCCGAGGACGCCGAGTAGCTACGCGATCTCGGCGTGGATTCGCTGCGCCGAGTCCCTGAGCCGGCCGCCGTCCCGGTCTGCACGGACGGCGAGGATCTCGCCGATGATCGAGAGCGCAGTCTCGTCCTGCGTGTCGGCGCCGATGTCCAGCCCGCACGGGCCGCTGATCCGCGCCAGCTCCTCTTCGGCGACGCCCGCCTCGAGCAGGCGCTCGCGCCTGCGCTCCTGGTTCCTGCGCGACCCGAGCGCCCCGATGTAGAAGGCGTCCGTAGCGAGAGCCCCGATCAGGGCAGGCTCGTCGAACTTGTCGTCGTGGGTGAGGACGACGATCGCGGTGTGCGCGTCGGGCACGACCTCGGCCATCGCGTCCTCGGGCCAGGCCACGATCAGACGACCCGCCGAGGGGATGCGCTCCGGCGTCGCGAACTTCTCCCTCGCGTCGGCGACGATGGTGTGCCACCCGAGGAGCCTCGCGGCTGCGCACAGCGCCTCGGCCGTGTCGACCGCCCCGTACACGAGGAGCCGCGGCGGCGGCCCGTACCACTCGGCGAAGACGCGCACGCCGTCGAGCTCCACGAGGCGGTTCTTCCCGCGGCGGAGGATCTCGGGGGCGTGCTCCGCGAGCTCGGTGGGGCCGTCGCCCGTCGGCGTCCCGTGCTCCGGGACGAGCAGCTTCCGCCCGGCGTACTCGCCGTCCAGGACCGTGAACAGCACGGCCCGCTCTCCCTCCACCGGCGCCAGCGGCTCGTCGCCGGCGCGACGCTCGAGGAACACGTCGATCTCGCCACCGCAGGGGAGCCCGACGCTCCACGCCTGGTCGTCCGAGATGCCGTACGTCACGAGCGTCGGCGCGCCGGTGTCGAAGACCTCCTGCGCGCGCTCGTAGACGTCGCTCTCGACGCACCCGCCCGAGACCGACCCGCACAGCGCTCCCGAGGACGAGATCGCGAAGCTCGACCCCACCGGGCGCGGGGTCGACCTCCGCGTAGCGACGACGGTCGCGACCACGACGCGCTCGCCGCCCTCTTCCCAGCGCTCGACGTCGCGCAGGATCTCCTTCACGCTGCGTGCCTCCTTTCGATGCCGGCGAGGACGCCGGCGAGCCCCTCGAGACTGTCCAGATTATGCCCGGGGAGGAATCGGTCGACGAAGGGGAGCGCGGCCCGCATCCCCTGCGCGAGCGGCTCGTAGCCCGGCGTCCCCTTGAGCGGGTTGATCCACACGACGGAGTACGCCGCGCGCGAGAGCCGCGCCATCTCGCGGCCGAGGAGCTCGGGGTCGCCGCGCTCCCAGCCGTCCGAGGCGATGACGACGACAGCGCCGCGAGAGAGGGCCTGGCGGCCGTACTCGTCGTTGAACTGCTTCAGCGATGCGCCGATCCGGGTGCCGCTGCCCCAGTCGACGACGTGCTGCGACACCTGCGCGAGCGCCGCGTCGGGGTTCCGGGCCGCGAGGTCGGAGGTCAGGCGGTGCAGGCGCGTCCCGAACGCGAACGCCTCGACGCGCCCCGCCTGCGCGGTCGCGTGCAGGAAGAGCAGCAGCGCGCGCGCGTACGGCGCCATCGAGCCCGAGACGTCGCAGAGGACGACGAGCTTGCGGGGGACGACCTTCCGCGTCCGCGTCGGCAGCTCGACGAGCTCGCCACCCGAGCGGAGCGACCGGCGTACGAGCCTGCGGACGTCGAGTCGCTGCCCGCGCGCGGACGGCCTGAGCCGGCGCGACGTCCTGCGGGGGCGCACGCGGCCGACCTCCGAGAGCAGGCGCGCGACCTCCTCGAGCTCGCCCTCGTCGAGGAGCGCGAAGTCCTTCTGGCGCAGGACCTCGACGATCGAGGCGCCGCGCGTGCTCGTCTCCCCCTGACGTTCCTCGCCCTCGCGCCCCTCGTCACCGCCGGACCGGCGCGTCGACGCCGATGCGAGCACCTTGACGTCCTGCTCCTCGAGCCTCGCCGCCCCGACGCCGCGCATCCAGGAGGCGAAGGCGCGATCGAAGAGCTCGAGCTCCTCGCGATGCGACACGAGCGTCTGGCGCAGCGTGAAGTAGACGTCCCGGTCGTCGCGCAGGCCGACGGCCTCCAGCCCGCGGACCGCGTCGGCGACGCGGCCCGGGCCGACCTCGGCGCCGCCCGCGCGGAGCAGACGGCCGAAGCCGACGAGATCCGCGAGGAGCGCGTCCCCGGTCTGCGTCACGAGCTCGCGACGGCGACCGCGTCCGCGACGAGCGCCGCGAGCCGTCCCTCGCGCAGGGCGACGACGTCCTCGCGCACCTTGAGCAGGGACCCGAGCGTCGTCTCCACGACCTCGTCGTCGATCCCCTGCCGTCCGAGCACGGTCAGCGCCTGGGCCCAGTCGATCGTCTCGGCGACGCCGGGCGGCTTCTCGAGGTCGGACGCGCGAAGCTCGCGCACGAAGGCCGCCGCCTCGAGCGCGAGGCGCTCGGCCACTCCCGGCACCTTCAGCTTCACGATCTCGACCTCGCGCTCGAGCGAGGGGTGGTCGATCCAGTGAAAGAGGCAGCGCCGCTTCAGCGCGTCGTGGAGCTCGCGCGTACGGTTCGAGGTGAGGACGACGACGGGCCGCCGGCGCGCGCGGATCGTCCCCAGCTCCGGGATCGTGATCTGGAAGTCCGAGAGCACCTCGAGGAGGAACGCCTCGAACTCCTCGTCGGCGCGGTCGATCTCGTCGACGAGGAGCACGACCGGGTCGTCGGCGTCGATCGCCTCGAGCAGGGGGCGGCGGATGAGGAAGTCCTGGCCGAAGAGCTCCTGCTCGGAGACCGTGCCCTCCTGGGCGGCCCGGATGTGGAGCAGCTGGCGCGTGTAGTTCCATTCGTAGACGGCATGCGCGACGTCGAGGCCCTCGTAGCACTGGAGCCGGATCAGGCGCGCCCCCCGGGCGCGGGAGAGCGCCTTCGCCGCCTCTGTCTTCCCAACGCCTGCCTCGCCCTCCAGCAGCACGGGCTTCTCGAGCGCGGTCGCCAGGAAGAGCGCCGTCGCGAGGCCGCGGTCGGGCAGGTAGTCGACCTCGCGGAGCGCGTTCTCGAGCTCGTCGACGGAACGGAGGTCCACCGCGAGAGCGTAGATGCGGCACGCGGTAGCGTGCACCCGTGGGCGACCAGGCGACCGTGAGCCTGCTCCGCTGGCTGCGCCGTCAGCTGCGCCAGCCCACGCCCCAGCGGGAGCACCTCGAGGCGGCGGTCGCGAACGACGACCCGCGGGAGGCGAGGCGCCTCGTCGCGCAGATCCCCTTCACGGAGGCGCAGCGACGCCACGTCGAGGGCCTCATCGACCGCTGGGAGGAGACCCGCGGCCGTGGCTGAGCGGTCCAACGAAGCCGTCGTGCGCGAGATCTTCGACGCCTTCGCGCGCAAGGAGGGCTTCGCCCTGCGGGGGCACTTCGCCGAGGACGCCGTTTGGAGCGTCCCCGGGCGCGGCGTCATGGCGGGGACGTATCGCGGCCGCGACGAGATCTTCCGCTTCCTCGCGCGCCTGCCGAGGGAGACCGGCGGAACCTACGGCTCCGAGCTCGTCGACGTGCTCGCCAGCGACACCCGGGCGGCGGCGCTGTACCGCGCCCGAGGCAGGCGCCGCGGGCGGACGCTCGAGCTCGACCAGGTGCTCCTCTTCACGTTCGCGGACGGCCGCGTGACCCGCGTCCTCGCGCTGCCCAGCGACCCGGACACGTTCGAGGAGTTCTGGGCGCCGTGAGCCTGTCCGCCCCGTTCGTCGACGAGCTCCGCGCCGCCGTCGGCCCGGAGCACGTCGTCACCGAGCCGGAGCAGCTCAGGGTCTACGAGTGCGACGGCCTCACCGGACATCGCGCGATCCCGGAGGCCGTCGTGCTGCCGCGCTCGACCGAGGAGGTGCAGGCCATCCTCCGCGCGTGCCACCGGGAGCGCGTGCCCTTCGTCGCGCGGGGCGCGGGGACGGGCCTCTCGGGCGGGGCGACCCCGACCGCAGGGGGAGTCGTCGTCTCGCTCGCACGGATGGACCGCATCCTCGAGGTCGACCTCGAGGGCCAGCGGGTCGTCGTCGAGCCGGGCGTCGCCAACCTGGACGTGACGCGCGCGGTCGCGGCGGAGGGCTTCTTCTACGCGCCCGACCCGTCGAGCCAGCAGGTCTGCACGATCGGCGGAAACGTCGCCGAGAACTCTGGCGGCGCGCACTGCCTGAAGCACGGCTTCACCGTCCACCACGTCACGGGCCTGACGCTCGTGCTCCCGGACGGCGACGCCGTCGAGCTCGGGGGCGCTGCGCTCGACCCGGACGGCCCGGACCTCCTCGGGCTCGTCGTGGGCTCGGAGGGGACGCTCGGCATCGCGACCCGCATCACGCTCCGGATCGTCCGCTCGCCCGAGGTCGTGCAGACGCTCCTCGCGGGCTTCGAGACGACGGACGCGGCGGGCGCCGCGGTCTCCGGCATCGTCGCCGCCGGGATCCTGCCGTCGGCGCTCGAGATGATGGACCGGCTGACGATCGAAGCCGCCGAGCGGGCCGTCGCCCCCGGCTACCCGGAGGGGGCGGGCGCGGTTCTGCTCGTCGAGCTCGACGGGGTCGCGGCGCAGGTCGAGGAGGACGCGGCGGAGGTCGAGCGCATCTGCCTCGCGACGGGCGCCTTCGAGCTCCGCGTCGCCTCGGACGAGGATGCACGCGCGCTGCTCTGGAAGGGGCGCAAGTCCGCGTTCGCGGCGATGGGGCGCGTGGCGACGGATTACTACGTGCAGGACGGCGTCGTGCCGAGGACCCGGCTGCCCGAGGTGCTGCGCCGCATCGAGGAGCTGTCGGCGTCCCACGGCCTGCGGGTGGGCAACGTCTTCCACGCAGGGGACGGGAACCTCCATCCGCTCGTCCTGTACGACGCGGACGCCGGCGAGACCGAGCGCGCCCGCGAGCTCGCGGAGGCGATCCTCGAGGCCTGTCTGGATGCGGGCGGCTCGCTCACGGGCGAGCACGGAGTCGGCATGGACAAGGCATGCTCGATGCCGCGGATGTTCTCGGAGCGCGACCTCGCGGTGTTCGCGCGAATGCGGCAGGCGTTCGACCCGCTCGGGATCTGCAACCCGGGCAAGGTGCTCCCGACCCCGCGCCTGTGCGGCGAGGTGCCGGGGCGTTACCGCGCGCATGCGCTCGAGAGGACCGGCGTTGCCGAGCGTCTCTAGCACGGCGGAGGCGTCCACCTTCCTCGCCGCCGCGCACGCGGAGGGACGGCGGATACGCATCGGCGGCGACCTGACGACGGACGGGCTCTCCGCGATCCTCGAGCACGAGGCGGGCGACCTCACCTGCACCGTCGAGGCTGGTGTCAGGCTCTCGCAGCTGCGGGCGGAGCTCGCCCGCCACGGCCAGCGGCTCTCGCTCGACCCGCCCGGTGACCCGACGGTCGGCGCGCTCCTCGCGACGAACGCGTCGGGCCCGCTGCGACACCGGTTCGGGGCGCCGCGCGACCTCGTCCTCGGGGTGACGCTCGTGCTCGCGGACGGCACGATCGCGAGCGCCGGGGGCAAGGTCGTGAAGAACGTCGCCGGCTACGACCTCGCGCGGCTCGTGTGCGGCTCCCGGGGGCGGCTCGCGCTGATCGCGCGCGCGAGCTTCCGCCTCCACCCCCTCCCGCGCGCGACGCGGACGCTCGTCGTGCCGACCGAGGACGCGGCAGGCGTCGTCTCGACACTCCGTCGCTCCACGCTCGAGCCGAGCGCCCTCGACGTTCTCCACCCGGGACGCGTCGCGGTGCTCTTCGAGGGAGCCGGGCGGGCGGTCGAGGCGCAGCTCGCCCGCGCTCGCGGCCTCGTCGGCGGCGACGAGGCCGGGCTCGAGGTCTGGGACGAGTCGCGCACGCTTCAGCAGGCGGCGCGCGGCCGCGTGCGCTTCGACCCGGGCCGGCTCGCGGACGCGCTCGCCGGGCTCGGAGGGGCCGTCGTCCGCCCAGCCGCCGGCCTCGCCTACACCGCGGGAATCTCTCGTGACAACTTGTCACGAGCGGAGCACGAGGACGCCACTGGGCGGCTGCTCGATCGCATCGAGGCAGCACTCGACCCGAATGGAGTCCTCCGCTGACCCGGTGCGGGCGCTGCGAGCGGCGCGCACGGCCCCTTGTGACAAGTTGTCACATCAGATTCGCACGCCCTGAGGCGGCGCCGTGCTGAGGGAGTACACGAACGACTGCGTGCATTGCGGCTTCTGCCTGCCGACGTGCCCGACGTACGTGCTCTGGCGCGAGGAGATGGACTCGCCGCGCGGCCGCATCCATCTGATGGACGCGCGCCTCGACGGGACCGTGACGCTGAACGCCACGGTCTCGACCCATTTCGACCGCTGCCTCGGGTGCATGGCCTGCGTCTCCTCCTGCCCCTCGGGCGTCCGCTACGACCGCCTCATCGAGGCGACCCGCGCCGCGGTCGAGGACGAGCTCGAGCGCCCGCTCGGCGACCGGGTCCTCCGAGGGGCGCTTTTCAAGGTGCTCCTCCACCCCGGGCGGATGCGCGCGGCGCTCCGGCTCGCGCCGCTCGGACGCGCGCTGCCGCTCCCGCGGGGCCTGCGCGCGCTCGCGGACGTCGCGCCGCGCTGGCGCGGTCGGGGAGACACGCCGGCGCTCACTCCCGGCGTGGGCCCCCAGCGAGGACGCGTCGGGCTGCTCACGGGTTGCGTGCAGCAGGCGGTGTTTCCGGACGTGAACGCAGCCACGGCGCGTGTGCTCGCCGCCGACGGCTTCGACGTCGTCGCCCCGCCGCAAGGCTGCTGCGGCGCGCTCTCGGTGCACGCCGGGAGGCTCCAGGAGGGGAAGCGGCTCGCTCGCGCGCTCGTCGACGCCTTCGAGGACGTCGACCTCGTCGCCGTGAACGCATCCGGGTGCGGATCGCACCTGAAGGAGCTCGGCTGGCTCCTCGGGGACGAGGGCGCAGAGGCGTTCGCGGCGAAGGTGCGCGACGCCGGAGAGCTCCTGCGCGACACGCCGCCCCGCGCAGCGCGCCACCCGCTCCCGCTCCGCGTCGGGCTCCAGGATCCCTGCCACGTCCGCCACGCGCAGCGGCTGCCGCTCGCCTTCGGCACCGCGCTGCGGCGCATCCCCGCGCTCGAGGTCGTGGAGCCGGCGGAGCAGGAGCTCTGCTGCGGATCGGCCGGCATCTACAACGTCGTCCAGGCCGAGGCTGCGCGCGCGCTCGGCGACCGCAAGGCGGCGAACGTGCTCGCGACGGGCGTCCAGGCGTACGCGAGCGCGAACCCTGGCTGCCTCGTCCAGGTGTCGGCTGCCCTGCGACGCGCGAAGAGGCCGCTGCCGGCCCTCCACCCGATCGAGCTCGTCGACGCGTCGATCCGCAACGTCGGCGCGGGCCGGTTGCTCACCCGGGCGCGACGCTGACCGGCCGGAGGTCGTCGAGCCGGTCGACCCGCGCGAGCTCCGGGAACAACCGCCACCACGCGACGGCGATCACGACCGTCGCGATGCCGCCGAGCACGACGGCCGGCACCGCTCCGATCAGCGTCGCCGCGACCCCGGACTCGAACGCCCCGAGCTCGTTCGAGGCGCTGATGAACACCATCTCGACCGCGTTCACACGCCCGCGCAGCTCGTCCGGGGTGACGAGCGGGAGGATCGTCGCGCGGAGCACCATGCTCACGAGGTCGAAGCCTCCGGCGAGCGCGAGCGCGAGCATCGACAGCCACATCGTCCGCGAGAGCCCGAACACGATCATCGACGCGCCGAACCCCGCCACGACGGTGTACAGGACCGGGCCGGCGCGGCGGCGGATCGGACGCCGGGCGATGACGAGCGCCGCCGCGAAGGCGCCCGCGGGCGCACTCGCCCGCAGCAGGCCGAGGCCCGTCGGCCCCACGTCGAGGATGTCCTTCGCGAAGATCGGCAGCAGGGCGACGGCGCCGCCGAGGAGGACGGCGAACAGATCGAGGGAGATCGCGCCGAAGAGCACTCGCGTGCGTCGGATCAGGCGGATGCCGGCGAGCACGTCCCCGATGTCCGCGGTGCCCTCGGAGACCGGCATGCGCCCCGCGCGGATGGAGAGCACGAGGCCGAGCGCGACGACGGCGAGGACGATCCCCACCGCGTACACGAGCTTGCCCTGGATCGCGAACAGGATCCCTCCGACGGCGGGCCCGGCGACGACTGTCAGCTGCATCCCGATCGAGCGTTGCGCGAGCGCGGTCACGAGGAGCTCCTGCGGGACCAGCGACGGGAGCAGCGCGCGGCCCGCGGGCGCCCCGAGGGCGCTCCCGATGCCCTGCACGAACGCGAGCGCGAAGAACGGCCACACCTGCGGCACTCCCGCCGCCGTGACGGCGAGCAGCCCGGAGAGGACCGCGAGGTCGAGGAGGATCATCAGCAGGAGCAGGTGCCGGCGGGGGACCCGGTCGGCGAGGTGGCCCGCCGGGAGCGCCAGCAACGGCAGGGGAAGGAACTCGGCGAGGGCGACGAGCGCCAGGTCGAGGGGGCTCTCCCGGACCGAGTAGACCTGCCAGCCGATCGCGACCGTCGCCATCGACAGCGCGAGCCCCTCGCAGACCTGGGCGGCGAGGTACAGGGCGAACTCGCGGTGGCGGAGAGGCGATCCGCTCGGGTCGTTCACCTGGGGAATCTAGGCTGCTTCGGGCTCGTCGGCGGTTCGCTGCTCGCCCCCGAACTCCACCTCGATCCGCAGGATGCGGGAGCCCTCAATCTCGAGCACCGTGAGGGAGAGGCCGTTCACGGCGACCGTGTCGCCCACCTCGGGCGCTCGCCCGAGCGCGCCGAAGACGAAGCCGGCGAGCGTGTGGAAGTCCTCCTGCTCGATCTCCGTCCCGAAGCGCTCGTTGAAGTCGTCGATCGTGTAGGTGCCGTCGACGCGGATGTGCTTGTCGTCGATCCGCTCGATCGACGTGTCGGGCAGGTCGAACTCGTCCTCGATCTCGCCGACGATCTCCTCGAGGACGTCCTCGAGGGTCACGATCCCCTCCATCGCCCCGTACTCGTCGATGACGACCGCCATGTGCTGCTTCTCGCGGCGGAAGTCGGCGAGGAGCGCGCCC
>DASSCD010000042.1:0-5296 GCA_035698005.1 Gaiellaceae bacterium
GAGCCCGCGGCGGTCTCAGGCCGTCGCGTATCCGCGCCAGGTCGCGATGTATCTCTCGCGCGAGCTCACCGACTCGTCGCTGCCGAAGATCGGCAAGGAGTTCGGCGGCCGCGACCACACGACGGTCATCCACGCGACGTCGAAGATCACGCGCCTCATCCGCGAGGACCGCTCTGTGTACAACCTCGTGCAAGAGCTCACCGCGCGCATCAAGCAGGCACGGTAGAACTGTGGGTCCCGCTCGTGCCCTTCGTCGCCACTGGGGGACCCGTGCACTGCCGGCCACAGATTCGCCCACAGCCGTTTTCCCCGCTCTCGCCGCAGAAAGCGGGCATCTTCCCCGTCGTTCACACTCCTACTAGCACTACGACCTTCTTCTTTCTTCAGTAATGAACACAGACATGGCGGTGTCCACTGAGCTGCGGGCGACCTGCGCGAGGAGCGATCTCGCGGAAGCGCTCGGCGTCGTCTCCCGCGGAGTCTCGTCGCGCGGCGCGGTCCAGGTCCTGAGCGGCATCCATCTCCAGGCGGAGGACGGGGCGCTCACGCTCGCCTCGACCGACATGGAGATCTCGCTGCGGGCGACGGTGCGGGGCGACGTCTCCGGCGACGGCGCTGTCGTCGTGCCGGGACGGCTGCTGAGCGATTTGGCGCGACTGCTGCCCGACGAGAGCGTCACGCTCGTGCACGAGGAGGGGGAGGGGGTCCTCTCGGTGACCTCCGGCAGCCATGCCTCGAAGCTCAACGTGTTCAGCGCGGAGGACTTCCCGCGCCTGCCCCCGCTCGACGTGTCGCTGCACGCGATCGCGGCGCCGTCGCTCCTCGCGACGATCGAGAAGGTCGCCCGCGCGGCTTCGCGCGACGAGTCCCGCCCGGTCCTGACCGGCATCCTCGTGAAGTTCCAGGGCGAGAAGCTCGTCATGGCCGCGACGGACTCGTATCGGCTCGCGGTGAAGGAGACCGTGCTCGAGGCCTCGGGGCCCGATCTCGAGGCGATCATCCCCGCCCGCGCGCTCCAGGAGCTCGCCCGGCTCGCCGCCGGCGCGGAGGAGGTGCGGCTCGGCGGGCACGAGAACCACGTGATCTTCTCGGCCGGCGACGTGTGGCTGACGAGCCGCCGCATCGACGGCCAGTTCCCGAACTACGACCAGCTCCTCCCGGACGCGTTCGAGGCCGAGGTGACGACCGAGCGGGCGCCACTCCTCGACGTCATCCGCCGCGCGGGCGTGATGGCCCAGCGGAACGCGCCGCTGCGCCTGCGCTTCGCCGAGGGTGAGCTCGGGGTGTCGGCGCAGACGCAGGACGTCGGCGAGGCGCACGAGTCGCTTCCGATCGAGTACGCGGGCGATCCGCTCGAGATCGGCTTCAACCCCGACTTCCTCCGGGACGGGCTCGAGGCGGTGTCGACCGATTCGGTGCAGCTCAAGCTCATCAACCCGCTGCGGCCGGGCCTCATCGTGTCCCCGGACGAGAGCTTCTGGTACCTGATCATGCCGATCCGGCTCGCGGGCTGAGCGAGCCCGGCCTGATCGTCCGCGCGGTCACGCTCAGGGACTTCCGCTCGTATCCACGCCTCGACCTCGCGCTCGAGCCCGGGGTCGTCCTCGTCACGGGCGCGAACGGCGCCGGCAAGACGAACCTGCTCGAGGCGCTCCACGTCGGGACCCAGGGCTTCTCTCCGCGGGCGAGGACAGACGCGCAGCTGATCCGCTTCGGGGCCGACGCGGGCCGCGTCGCGCTCGCGGGGACGAACGCCACGGGACCATTCGAGTCGGACGTCGTCCTGCATGCGCGCGAGGCCCGCCGCGCACGCCTGAACGGCGCCACGCTCCGGTCGTCCGAGCAGCTGCGCCACGAGCTGCAGACCCTCGTCTTCACGCCCGATCGCCTCGCCGTCGTCAAGGGCGGCCCGGCGGCACGCCGCGCGTACCTCGACCGCTCGCTCGGCCGGCTCTTCCCGGCGCGTGCGACGCTCTCCGTCGAGTACGCCGCAGCAGTCGGGCAACGGAACGCAGCGCTGCGCCGCCTCGCGGTAGGGGCCTCGTCTCGCGACGCCCTCGATCCCTGGAACGAGACCGTCGCAGAGCTCGGCGCGCAGCTCGTGGAGGGGCGCAGGACGGCACTCGAGGCTCTCGCCGGGCCGTACGCCGCGCTCGCCGATCGCCTCGGTCTGCCGGCGGCCACGGCGACCTACGAGGGCGAGCCGGCGACGGTCGCCGAGCTCGAGGCACGCCTCGATCGGGATCTGGAGCGCGGCGTCACGGGAGCCGGCCCCCACCTCCACGACGTGGGCCTGCGCTCGAAGGGACGCGACCTCCGCGGCTTCGGCTCACAGGGCGAGCAGCGGATCGCGGTCCTCGCGCTCGTCCTCGCCGAGGCCGAGGCGCTGTCGAGCCGCTCGAGCTCGCACCCCCTCGTGCTGCTCGACGATGTCCTCTCCGAGCTCGACGAGGGCAGACGGCGCACGCTCGGCGAGATCGTCGCCCGCGGCGGCCAGACGGTCGTGACGACGACGTCGGCGGCCTCGCTCCCCACGGAGCCCGCGCAGCACCTCGCGGTGTCGCCTGGCGAGGTGCGAGCCGCCTGATGGAGCGCATCGGCAAGGACGTGGAGCGCGAGCTCCAGCGAGGCGGGTCCGGCCAGGCCCTCGCCCTCTCGCACGTCACCTCCGCCTGGCCGGGGGTCGTGGGGGACACGGTGGCGCGACAGGCGTGGCCGTCGCGTGTCGGTCGCGACGGGACGCTGCACGTCGCGACGACCTCGGCGACGTGGGCCTTCGAGCTCGACCGGCTGGCCCCGGAGATCCACGCGCGCCTTGCCGCCGCGCTCGGTGACGAGACGCCCTCGGCTCTCCGCTTCCGCGTTGGCCCGGTGCCCGAGCCGGGCATGCCCGAGGTGGCCGGGACCACCCGCGAGTCGCCGCCGGAAGCGTCCGCGGAGGCTTCGGCGGAAGCCGACTCCGCAGCGTCGGCGATCGAGGACCCCGAGCTGCGCGAGCTCGTCTCGCGCGCAGCTCGCGCGAGCCTTTCCCGCACCGGTCGAAGGGCGGCAGAAGACGACGCCGGAGCGCCCGCCCCAGGGCTCCCGTAGCCCTTCGCGCGGCCCCGGTCCGACCGCGGTTTCTGATAGACTTCCACTGCCCCGCAATATGGCAATTTGCAGGGCTTTTTTAATGGCCGAAGCAGCCTATACCGCAAAAGACATCACCGTCCTGGAAGGACTCGAGCCGGTCCGTCTCCGACCGGGGATGTACATCGGGTCGACGGGCCCTCGCGGCCTCCATCACCTCGTCTACGAGGTGGTCGACAACGCGGTCGACGAGGCCCTCGCCGGCCGCAACGACCTCGTCGACGTGACCATCCATCCGGACAACTCCGTCACCGTTCGCGACGCGGGCGCGGGCATCCCCGTCGACGTGATCCCGGAGCAAGGTCTCCCCGCACTGACCGTCGTACTGACGAAGCTGCATGCCGGCGGGAAGTTCGGCGGCGAGGGCTACAAGGTCTCGGGCGGCCTCCACGGCGTCGGTGTCTCCGTCGTCAACGCGCTCTCCGAGTGGCTCGTCGCCGAGGTGCGCCGCGACGGGAAGGTGTACCGGCAGGAGTTCTCGCGCGGCGAGCCCACCACGGACCTCGTGGCCACCGGGGTCTCCGGCAAGGGAGAGTCGGGGACCACGATCTCGTTCCTGCCCGACCCGGAGGTGTTCGAGGAGACCGAGCTCTCTGCCGCGACGCTCTCGCAGCGCCTGCGCGAGACCGCGTTCCTGACCCGGGGGCTTCGCATCGTCCTCCGCGACGAGCGCGCAGGAGGCAAGACGGAGGAGTTCCACTACGAGGGCGGTATCCGCGACTTCGTCGCTCACGTCAACGACGCGAAGGACGCAGTGCACAAGCACGTCGTCTACTTCGAGGGCGAGGCAGAGGACGGGCAGGTCGAGGTCGCGCTGCAGTGGAACAGCTCGTACGTCGAGTCCGTCTTCTCGTTCGCGAACAACATCAACACGACCGAGGGCGGGACCCATCTCTCGGGCTTCAAGGCCGCGCTGACCGGGACGTTGAACCGCTACGCGCGCGAGAAGGGGCTCGTGAAGGAGAAGGAGGACAACCTCGAGGGCGAGGACGTCCGCGAGGGTCTCGCCGCGGTCATCTCGGTGAAGCTCCGGAACCCGCAGTTCGAGGGGCAGACGAAGACGAAGCTCGGGAACCCGCCGATCGAGACGCTGGTGAAGACGACCGTGAACCAGAAGCTCGCCGAGTTCCTCGAGGAGAACCCGACGGACGCGAAGCAGATCCTCACGAAGGCGGTATCGGCCGCACGCGCGCGCCAGGCTGCGCGCAAGGCGCGCGAGCTGACGAGGCGCAAGAGCGCGCTCGAGTCGAACTCGCTGCCGGGGAAGCTCGCGGACTGCCAGATCTCGGACCCGGAGGTCGCGGAGCTCTTCCTCGTCGAGGGGAACTCGGCGGGGGGCTCGGCGGTCGACGCACGCGACCGCAGCTTCCAGGCGATCCTGCCGCTTCGCGGGAAGGTGATCAACGCCGAGAAGAACCGGATCAACAAGGTGCTCTCGAACGAGGAGATCCAGGCGATCATCACCGCGATCGGGACGGGCATCGCAGAGGAGTTCGACATCTCGAAGCTGCGCTACCACCGCATCATCGTCATGACGGACGCCGACGTGGACGGGGCCCACATCCGCACCCTGATCCTGACGTTCCTCTACCGCCAGATGCAGGAGCTGGTCGAGCAGGGTCACGTGTACATCGCGGTTGCGCCCCTCTATCGCGTGAAGATCGGGAGCCAGCAGCGCTACGTCGAGAAGGAGTCCCAGCTCGAGGACATGCTGGTCCGCGAACGCGTCAAGGACATGGACGTCACCGACCGCTCGGGCGAGACCCACAAGCTCACCGAGGCGCGCTACGGTCGCTTCACGCGCGTGCTGCACGAGTTCGAGGGCTGGGTGTCACGCCTCCGCGAGGACTTCGGGCCCGCCGCGGCCAACTTCGTCGTCGACCATCGCCTCGTCGAGGCCGATGCGGTGGACGTCGAGGGCGCGCTCGCGGAGCGCGATGCGAACGGGTCCGAGATCGCGATCGTCGAGTCCGCCGAGGACGGCACCCGGGTGAAGGTCGTCGAGCGCGAGACGGGCGCCGCGGCGAGCGTCGTCGTCCCGAGCGCACTGCTCACCTCGCCGATCTACGCCAACGCTCGGAAGACGTACGCGCGTCTCGTCGAGGTCGTGGGAAGCCCGCCCTTCGAGATCGCATTCGGCAAGAAGACGCGGCACGCCGACACCTTC
>DASSCD010000043.1:0-2089 GCA_035698005.1 Gaiellaceae bacterium
CCCCCCCCCCGCGCCGAGATCCCTGAAGGCGGCGGCTTCCGCCGCCGCTGTGGGGTCGACGACCATGCGGAGTCGTTGGCAGGCAGACTTCGCCGGTGCGGCCGCCCACGACGATCGAGGAGGGCCGCCTGATCGCCGGCCGTCACCCCTGCGCCTGGGGGCCGGAGATGGCGCCCGGTGAAGTGGCAAGCCTGCTGGCCGCGGGCGTCACGCTCTTCCTCGACCTGACGCAGGAGGGCGAGCTCGAGCCCTATGCCCACCTCGTCTCGCCACCTGCGCGTCACGTGCGCATCCCGATCCGCGACTTCTCTGTGCCAAGCCTGGAGCAGCTCGAGTCCGCGCTCGACGAGATCGACGCGGAGCTCGCCGCCGGCGGCCTCGTCTACGTGCACTGCTGGGCGGGCTGCGGGCGCACCGGGGTCGTCGTCGGAGGCTGGCTCGTACGGCACGGGTCGACGCCTGCGGACGCGCTCGCACGGATCGCCGAGACGCGGGGTGTGGGTTGCCCGCAGACCCTCGAGCAGCGGCTGCTCGTCCTCGACCGGATCCCCGGCGCGCGCCCCCTTCCGGGAAGTCCCTGAGAAGGGTGAGCGAGCGGGCGCCAACCCGCTCCGATAGCCGTCTTGAGCATGTCCGTCCGCCGCATGGACCCAGCAGTGCTCGCGCCGAAGGGACGCGGGGCCGCGCGTGTTCCCCACGCCGGATAGCGACGAGGTCCGGCAGGACGCGATCCTCGCGGACCGCGTCGAGGCGCTGGCCGCGTGGATCCAGGAGGTCGACACCAGGCTGCGCGCGGCAGAGCTGACGTCTTCCGACCAGAAGACCGCCAAGGAGCTCCGGAAGGCGGTCGAGGCGCTCGCCAAACACGACCCGAAGCTCGAGGAGCGGCTCACGAACCGCGTCGACGTCCTGAAGGACCGGCTCGCGACGCTCGCCGACACCGTGAACACGACGTCCGCGAGCCTCGCTGCGCGCGACGGGGAGTTGGCGAGCTTGCGCCGCTCCCTCGACGCCGAGCACGCGCGCCTCGAGGCGCTCGCCTCCGGTAAGACGGGCAAGGGCCCGGCCTCCGCCGAGGTCGAGGAGCTCCGCAAGGCCGTGGCGGACCTGGCCGCCGAGCGCCCCAAGCGGCGCGGAGGCCGCGACGCGAAGGACGACGCAGCCCTTGCAGGGACGCTCGAGGTACTTCAGCAGCGCCTGGACATGCTCGCGGAGACGGTCTCGACCACCGCCGCCGGCCTCGCGAGCAGGGACGGCGACCTCGCAGCCGTCAAGCGGAGGCTCGACGACGACGCTCGCCGGGTCGACGCCGCGCTCGACGAGCTGCGGAGCGCAGGCGTCCCCCTCGCCGAGCTCAAGCTCACCGTCAAGGAGATCTCCCAGGAGGCCGCGACGGCGGCGCGCCGGAGCCGCGCGAGCGTCGACGGGCTGACTACCCGCGTCGACGCCGTCGCCGAGAAGGTCGATGCGCTGGGCGAGACCGCGTCGGCCGCGGCGAACGGGCTCGCGGCCGGACGCCAGGAGCTGGCGACGCTCCGCGGTGCATTCGACACCGAGACCGGGAGGCTCGACGCGCACGTCGCGAAGATCGAGCAGTACCTCGCCTCGATCTCGCCACGGATGAAGGCGCTGGACGCCCTTCCGAGCCGGACGGCGATCGAGGCGCTCGAGGCACGGGTGCAGGACGCCTCGAGCGCGATCGAGTCGTTTGGCGGCACGCTCGCGGCGCTCTCGAGGTCGGTGGACGAGACCGGGCAGGGCTACGTCGAGCGAGAGCTCGAGCTGGCCGCGCTCTCGCGGCGCTTCGACGAGGCCCGCACCGAGGTCGAGTCGCTCGTCTTCGACGTGCGCGCCGAGGTGCAGGCGCTCTCGGAGGCAGGGACGGACGCACAGCAGGAGGCTTCCGCCGCCCGCGCCGAGCTCGCGCAGGCGCTGGAGCAGGTCACGTACAGGATCGACGCCGTCGAGCGCGAGCGCGCCTCCGCGCAGTCCGAGCTCGAGGGCGCGCTCGCGGCCTCCGCCGAGGAGCGGGAGACGCTCGCCGCCGGCTCGCGCCTGCTCGAGGAGCGGGTCAGCGGGCTGGGCGAGG
>DASSCD010000044.1:0-19107 GCA_035698005.1 Gaiellaceae bacterium
GAGCGGAGCCGCTCCGGGAGGAGGTGATCGGGCGGCACGCGGAACGGGATCCCGGCGCCGCGGATCCGTCGCTTCGCGCGGACGAGGCGCTGCGCCATCGCCGGCTCGGAGACGAGGAACGCGTGCGCGATCTCCGCCGTCGAGAGCCCTCCGACCTCGCGCAGCGTCAGCGCGATCCGACTCTCCGCCGCCAGCGCGGGGTGGCAGCACGTGAAGACGAGGGCGAGGCGCTCGTCCGGGATCGCTGTCACGTCGTCCTCGTCCGCCGGGAGCTCCTCCAGCCGGGCGAGCAGCTCGGCCTTCTGCCGGAACACGCGCTCACGGCGGATCCGGTCGATCGCCCGGTTGCGCGCGGTCGTGACGATCCATGCGCCCGGGTTGTGCGGCGTCCCGTCGCGGGGCCAGCGCTCGAGAGCCGTCGCGAACGCGTCCTGAACCGCGTCCTCGGCGAGTTCGAGATCGCCCAGTACGCGCGCGAGGATCGCGACGGCATGTCCCCACTCCGCGCGGAAGGCCTGCTCGACCGTCACTCGGTCAAGGGGCGGATCTCCACCGAGCCGTGCTTCGCCGTCGGGATGAGCGCGGCGAGGCGGATGGCCTCGTCCAGGTCGGGAAGATCGATCAGGAACACCCCGCCGACGATCTCCTTCGTCTCCGCGAAGGGGCCGTCGGTCACGATCCGCTCGCCGTTCCGCACCTGGACCACCCGGGCGGTCCGGCGCCCGTCGAGCTCGTGGCCGGAGACGTTGGGGTCAGCCTTCGAGAGCTCCTCGAAGAGCGAGATCCACTGGGGCATCTCCTGCGCGCGAAGCGTCGCCTTCTCCTCGTCCGGGAGGTCCACCCAGGCCGAGTCGTCGCCGTAGATGAGCAGCGCGTACTTCACAGCTGCACCTCCGCGGAGTCGACGTACACCGGGCGGACCTCAACCGAGCCGTGCTCGGCGCCGGGGATCTTCGCCGCGTGCTCGACCGCCTCGTCCAGCGATGCGCACTCGAGCACGAAGAAGCCGCCGAGCGCCTCCTTCACCTCGGCGTAGGGGCCGTCCGTCACGAGCGTCTCGTCGCTGCGCACGCGGACGGTCGTCGCGTCGCGGGTCGGGGCGAGCTCCTCGCCTCCGGCGAGCACTCCGGCCGCACCCGCCTCGTCGGCGAACGCGCCGTACTGCGCGTACGCAGCCTCGCGGTCGGCGTCCGAGAACGTCTCCCAGACGTCCTCGTCCGCGTAGATCAGGGCCATGAACTTCACACCGTCCTCCTTTCGCGGGTCACACCATGACGACGAGCGGGAGGGCGCGAGATCGACACGTGCGTCAGGATCCGAGCATCCGCTCGAGCAACGTGCGAGCGCCGGACTTGTCGAGGAACTCGTTGAGGTTGCCGCACTTCGGGCTCTGGACGCAGGACGGGCAGCCGCTCGCGCACGAGCAGCGCCGGAGCAGCGCGGCAGTGTCCTCGACCCACCCCTCGAAGCGGTCGAAGCCGCGCGCGGTGATGCCCACCCCTCCCGCGTGGCCGTCGTAGACGAAGATCGTAGGGCGGCCCGTCTGGTAGTGGACGTTCGTCGAGAGGCCGCCGATGTCCCAGCGGTCGCACATCGCCCACAGGGGGAGGAGAGCGATGAGCGTGTGCTCCGCGGCGTGGAGCGTCCCGAGGAGCTTCGGCATCCCCTCGAGCCCGTCGAGCTGCTCCGGCTCGGGCGAGAACCAGATCGCCTCCGTCTCGAAGGTCGTCTCGGGCATCAGCAGTGGCACGACGTCGATCGTCGAGCCGTCCCGCACCGCCTTCTTCGCGTACCCGACGACCTGCTCGGACACGGAGACGCGTCCGAAGTGGAGGTCGACGCCGAGGCGGGCCTCGACCCGCTCGGCCTGCTCGATCGTCGTCTCCGTCTCCTTCTTCACCTGCGTGTACCACTCGACGCTCGCTGGCGAGACGAGCGCGACCCGCGCGACGAGGTCGAGCTCCTCGACGAGGTACTGCTCGCCGAGGTGGAGGTACACGGCCCCCTGGTGGACCGTCGAGAACGCGCGGTCGCGCTCGACGAGCCCGAGGAGCGATCCCGACTCGCGCTCGACGACGGTGAACGAGTCGATGTCGCCCGAGCGCAGCGAGACCCGCGCCGCCGGGTAGTCGCGGCCCTTCCAGACGAATCCCGCCCCCGTGCGCTCGAGCTCCGGGAGCTCGGCCGCCCGCTCCAGCGCCTCGGGACCGAGCGTCTCCGCGTCGGCCTCGTCGAGTGGCGCCTCGAAGGCAGCCGCGAGCACGTGCGGGTCGAGGATCCGCGGGTTCGCGTGGTCGAGGATGGCCGCCTCGACGCGACGGGACAGGAGCGCCTCGGGCTCTCGCGCGAAGAACTGGTCGAGCGCGTCCTCGCTCGCGACGAGCACCGCGAGGCCGCGCCCGCGGCGGCCAGCGCGCCCCCACTGCTGGCGGAGCGAGGCGACGGTGCCCGGGAAGCCGACGGAGATGGCGCAATCGAGGAGGCCGATGTCGATTCCGAGCTCGAGCGCGTCCGTCGCCGTGACGCCGAGAAGCTCTCCCTCGACGAGCCGCCGCTCGATGTCGCGGCGCTGCGCCGGGGTGTAACCGGCGCGGTACGGCGCCAGCCGGGCGGCGGTCGCGGTGTCGACGCGCTCGACCGTGAAGCGATGGATCAGCTCAGCCGCCTTGCGGCTCTTCGCGAAGCAGATGGTCCGTAGCCCCCTCGTCGTCAGCTGGGAGAGGAGCCGCGCCGCCTCGCCGAGCGGGCTCGCGCGCAGACCGAGCTCGGGGTCGAGCAGCGGCGGGTTCCAGACGACGATCTCGCGCTCGGCCTTCGGGGACGCGTCCCGCTCGACCGCGGTCGCCGGCTCCCCGGTGAGCGCGAGCGCGAGCTCGCCCGCATTCGCGATCGTCGCCGAGGTCAGGACGAATTGCGGATCGGCGTCGTAGACGCGCGCGAGCCGCCGGAGCCTCCGCAGCACGTTCGCGACGTGCGAGCCGAACACGCCGCGGTAGACGTGCGCCTCGTCGACGACGACGTAGCGGAGGTTGTGCAGCACGTCCCCCCACCGGTCGTGGTGCGGGAGGACCCCGAGATGCAGCATGTCCGGGTTTGTGAGCACGAGATTCGACCACTTGCGCACCTGCCAGCGCGTCTCGGGCGGCGTGTCGCCGTCGTAGATCGCGGGCTTCAGACCCTTCAACCGGAGCTCCGAGAGCGCGCGGGCCTGGTCCTGCGCAAGCGCCTTCGTCGGGTACAGGTAGAGCGCTCGCGTCTTCGGCTCGCGCGCGATCGCGTCGAGGACGGGGAGGTTGAAGGCGAGCGACTTGCCGGACGCAGTACCCGTGGTGACGACGACGTTCTCGCCGCGGCGGGCGGCCTCCCAGGCCTCGGCCTGGTGGCGGTAGAGCGACGTGATCCCGACGCCGAGGAGCGCCGAGGCGACGCGGGGGTCGAGGTCGTCCGGCAGCGGCTCGCTCCACGCCTCGCGCGCGGGCTCGAGCCCGTGGTGCGCGACCTCCTCCTCGCCGAGGAGGTCGGCCCACCCGGCCGCGACGTCGGTTGCCACCCGCCCAGTGTCGCAGCGGCCCGTGCGGTCAGACGTCCTCGAGCGGGAGACCGCGCCGCCGCGCGAACTCCTCCGCCTCCTCCCAGGTCAGCCAGAGACCGGGATCCTCGAGCGTCACGTTCGGGTCGTTCCCGTCCGCGATCCACACGGGCCCGTAGTCGACGTCGTCGACCTGCTCCTTCGTCTTCCAGAAGACGATCCGTTCGCCGCCGACCTCCGGGTCGACCTCGGTGTCGACGTCGCGGGGTGGAGCGCTCTCGTCGCGACGACGGAACCAGCGCACGGGGCCGAGCCTAGTCGAGGTCGTCGAGCAGGCGTTCGTAGCGCCCGCGTGCATGCGCGCCGTGGACAGTCCCGCGCGGCTCGCCGCCGGAGAAGAGGATCACCGTCGGGAGCGCGAGAACGCCGTAGCGACCCGGCACGCCCAGATTCGCGTCGACGTCGAGCCGCACGAGGCGGAGGCGATCCTCGTTCTCCGCCGCGATCGCGCGCAGGTGGGGCTCGATCGCGTCGCACGGCCTGCACCACGGCGCCCAGAAGTCGACGAGGACCGGCACGGGCGACGCGAGCACCTCCCGCTCGAACGACTCGTCGGTGACCTCGTCCACGTCTACAGCTTGCCGGTCAGGGCGCGCCACCGGAGCACGGGCACCTTCAGCATCGCCTCGGCCACGATCGAGCCGGTCATCTTCGAGTCGCCCACCCGCCGGTCGACGAAGCGGATCGGGACCTCGCGTACCCGCAGCCCCGCCCGGAGCACACGGTAGGTCGTCTCGATCTGGAACCCGTAGCCGCGTGCGGAGACCGAGTCGAGGTCGATCGCCTCGAGCGTCGACCGCCGGAAGCACTTGAACCCACCGGTGAGGTCGCGTACGCGTACGCCGAGGAGCACCTGCGCGTACAGCGACCCGCCCCTCGAGATGATCCGACGGAGGAGACCCCAGTTCTCGGTGCCCCCGCCGGCCGTGTAGCGCGATCCCAGCACCAAGTCGGCCTCGTCCGCAGCCGCGATGAGCCTGGGAACGTCGTTCGGGTCGTGCGAGAAGTCGCAGTCCATCTCCAGGACGAGCTCGGCCCCGTCCGCGAGCGCGTGCCGGAAGCCGGCGATGTAGGCCGGCCCGATCCCCTCCTTGCGCTCGCGGTGGAGCACGGAGACCCACTCGAGCTCGGCTGCGAGCCGGTCGGCGATCTCGCCGGTTCCGTCCGGCGAGGCGTCGTCGATGACGAGCACGCGGTCGCGCGTCGTGTCGAGCACCCCTCCGAGCGCTCGCACCATCGACTCGACGTTCTCGCGCTCGTTGTAGGTGGGCAGGCACACGACCGCGCGAGGCATCGCCGTATCATCGCCGCATGGCGCGGACGCTGCCCCGGAACGCGGAGCTGGCGGACCAGCTCGACCTGCTTGCGGACATCTCCGAGATCCTCGGGGAGGAGTCGTTCAAGGTCATCGCCTACCGCCGCGCTGCGACGCGGATCCGCGAGACGCCGAGCCCGGTCGCCGAGCTCGCTCTCGCCGGCCGCGCCACCGACTTGCCCGGGATCGGAAAGACCATCGAGCAGAAGGTCGTCGAGGTGGTCGAGGACGGCGAGATGCACGCGCTCGCGAAGCGGCGCCAGCAAGTGCCGGTCGGGGTCGTGGAGTTCCTGCGGCTTCCCGGCGTCGGCCCCAAGACGGCGGCGAGAATCTGGACCGAGCTCGGCGTGACGACGCTCGACGGCCTGCAAGCAGCTGCGCAGGACGGGCGGCTCCGCGAGCTCTCCGGCCTCGGAGCGCGGAGCGAGGAGAAGATCCTCGCGGCCCTTGCCGCCGGAGCGGGGAAGAAGAAGCCGATGGAGGACCGCGGGCTCCTCGGCATCGCGCTTCCGGCGGTGCACCGCGTCGTCGACGAGCTGCGCGCGCACCCGGCGGCGATCGCGGTCTCCGAGGCGGGCAGCGTCCGCCGCCGCAAGGCGACCGTGCGAGACCTCGACTTCATCGCGACCTCGTCCGACCCGCCTGCCCTGATCGCCGCGTTCTGCGACGCCGACTGGGTCTCGGAGGTCGTCGCCCGCGGCGACACGAAGGCGACGGTCGTCGGGCACCAGGGGCTCCGTTTCGACCTCCGGGTCGTGCCGCCCGAGTGCTTCGGGAACGTGCTCCAGCACTTCACGGGGTCGAAGGACCACAACGTCGCGCTCCGCGAGGAGGCGCAGCGGCGCGGCCTCTCGATCTCCGAGTACGGGGTGACGACGGTCGAGACCGACGAGGTGGTGACGCACGCGACCGAGGAGGAGCTGTACCAGTACCTCGGCTACGGGTATGTCGCGCCGGAGCTCCGCGAGGCGGACGGAGAGCTGGCCGCGGCACGCGACGGCGGTCTGCCCGAGCTCGTGGAGCTCTCGGACCTCCGGGGCGAGCTCCACTGCCACACGACGTGGTCCTCCGACGGGAAGGGCTCGGTCGAGGAGATGGCGACGACCGCGAAGGCGCGGGGCTCCCGCTACCTGTGCATCACCGACCACTCGCACTACCTCCGGGGCGGTCGCCTGGAGGCCCAGCGGAGGGAGATCGAGGAGATCGGTGCGCGACTGAAGGGATTCCGCCTGCTGCAGGGCATCGAGGCCAACATCCGCGCCGACGGCACGCTCGACGTCGAAGACGACGTCCTCGCCGGGCTGGACTGGGTCGTCGCCTCGCTGCACACGGCGTTCGACCGGGACCCGACCGAGCGGATCCTGGCTGCGATCGACAACCCGCACGTGGACTGCATCGGGCACCTCACCGGCCGGCGTCTGCTAAAGCGGGACGGTGCGACCGTCGACGTCGAGCGCGTCGTCGAGCGGGCGGTCGAGACGGGGACGGCGCTCGAGATCAACTCGCAACCCGATCGCCTGGACATGCGCGACACGCATGCGCGGCTCGCCGGGGAAGCCGGTGTCCTCATTCCGGTCACGACCGACGCGCACTCGACGGGCGCGCTCGCGTACGCGGAGCTCGGGATCGGACTGGCGCGGCGGGCGTGGCTCACGAAGGAGCAGGTGCTCAACACCCGGCCGTGGCGGGAGATCGAGCGCTGGACGAAGCGCGCGTGAGCACGTTTCGGGAGGACGGCGCGCTCGCGCTCGAGTGGGTCGCGTCGTATCTCGAGGGGGTTCGGGAACGCCCGGTCCTCGCGCGTGTCGACCCGGGGGCGATCGCGGCCGCGCTCCCGGCGGAGCCGCCGGACGAGCCCGAGCCGTTCTCCGCGGTCCTCGCCGACCTCGACTCGGTCCTCCTGCCGGGCCTCACCCACTGGCAGAGCCCGCGCTGCTTCGCCTACTTCGCGACGACCGGCTCCGAGCCCGGGGTCCTGGCCGAGCTCCTCGTCGCGGGCCTGAACCAGGTCGGCATCCTCTGGCGCACCTCGCCCGCGCTCCAGGAGCTCGAGGAGGTGACGCTCGACTGGCTCCGGCAGCTGCTCGGGCTGCCAGGGGACTTCCACGGCCACATCGAGGACACGGCCTCCACGGGTGTCCTCGCGGCGCTCGCCGTCGCCCGCGCGCAACGGCCCGGCCGGCGCGCCGTCGTCTGCTCGGAGCACGCGCATTCGGTCGTGGACAAGGCCGCGAAGCTCCTCGAGCTCGAGCTCCGCAAGGTCCCCGTCGACGACGAGTACCGGTTGCGTCCCGAGCTGCTCGACCTCCGCGACGCCTGCGCGGTCGTCGCCACCATCGGCACGACCGGGGCCGCAGCGGTGGACCCGGTGCCCGCAATCGCCGACGTGTGCGCCGCCACGGGCGCGTGGCTGCACGTGGACGCTGCGTACGCGGGGTCGGCGGCCGTCTGCCCGGAGCTGCGGCCGCAGTTCGCGGGCTGGGAGCAGGCGGACTCGATCGGCGTCAACCCGCACAAGTGGCTCGGCGTGCCGATGGACTGCTCCGCGCTGTGGACCCGGCGGCCCGACGACTTTCGCGCGACCTTCAGCCTCGTGCCCGAGTACCTGCGCTCGCCCGACGACGCGGTCAACCTGAGCGAGGTCTCGATCCCGCTCGGACGTCGGTTCCGGGCGCTCAAGCTGTGGGCGGTCCTGCGTTGCTTCGGACGCAGCGGGCTCCAGGAGAGGATCCGCGAGCACCTCCGGCTCGCCGCGAGGTTCGAGGGCTGGGTGCGCGAGGAGCCCGGCTGGGAGGTCGTAGCGCCCCGGCACTTCTCGCTCGTCTGCTTCCGCCGCCACGGCTCGGACGAGGAGAACGAGCGCCTGCTCGAGCGCGTGAACGCGTCCGGCGAGGTCTTCCTCTCGCATGCGCGGCTCGGCGACCGCTACGCGCTGCGGCTCGCGGTCGGCAACTTCCGGACGACGGAGGACGACGTCCGCCTCGCCTGGGACGGCCTCCGCCGGGAGGCTGCCGCATGAGCGAGCGCGTCGACCCGGTCGTCGACGGCAACGGATGGGCCGTCCAGGAGCGCGAGGTCACCCGCCGGGCAGGCCTCTACGTCGTCGGGCGGAACTGGCTCCAACAGCGGAAGTCCGCGCTCTTCATGGGTGTCGGGGAGGACGCGGAGCACGTCGCCGGACACCTGGCGGCCCGCGCGTGACGCTGCCCTCCGGCGCGTCGCGTCTCGCCGCCATCGGCGTCACCGCCGGGGTCTTCTCCGCGGTCTTCGGGGTCGGCGGTGGGATCATCGCGGTCCCGCTCCTCGTCCTGGTCGCCCACCTCGGCGAGCGCGAGGCGACCGCGACCTCGCTCGGGGCGATCGGAATCACCGCCTTCGCGGGCGTGGTGGTCTTCGCGCTCCGGGGCGAGGTCGACGTCGGCTACGCGGCGCTCGTCGGCCTGCCCGCAGCGGCCGGCGCGCTCGCCGGCACTTCCCTGCAGCAGCGCGTCCGGACGAGCACGCTGACGTACGGGTTCGCGCTGCTCCTCGCGTTCGTCGCCGTCATGCTCCTGGTGTCGTGAGCGCGACGACGATCGCGCTCGGGATCACGCTCGGCCTCACGGCCGGGATCCTCGCCGGCATGTTCGGCGTGGGCGGCGGCATCCTCTTCGTGCCCACCCTCGTCCTCCTCGGGCTCGGGCAGCTCGAGGCGCAGGCGACGTCGCTCCTCGCCATCCTCCCGACCGTCGCGGCGGGGGCCTGGAATCAGCGCCGGTACGGGCACCTGCGGGCACGAACCGCGGCCGTCGTGGGGATCGCCTCGATCGCCGGCGTCGAGATCGGTGCGCGGGTGGCGACGTCCCTGCCCGAGAGCGGGCTGCGGCGCCTGTTCGCGGTACTGCTGTTCGCGGTCGCCCTCCAGCTCGTCTGGCGGACTCGACGCAACCTGCGACCGCGCTACCCTGAGTCACCGTGATCCGCGTCGTCGTGCTCGCCGGGGCGGCTCTCGCGCTCTCCACGGCTTTGGCGGCGGCCGCGCCGCCATCCCGGAGCGCCTCCACCGGCGCGAGCGCCGTCCTCGTCCGGGTCACGATCCCCGGCCAGTCGACCGTCTCGCTCGGAGAGCTGACGTGGCCGACGAACGTGACCTCGGACGTCCAGTCGTTCCAGTACCCGAACGACGGCTCGATCGTCAGCGTCGGCCGGTCGCGGGCGAAGGTCTCGGCGCAGCCGGGCGAGGCTGCCGCCGCCCAGGCCTCGGCGGAGGTGATCGTCGTCTCGCTGTTCGCCGGAGAGGTCGTCGCGGGGCGCGTTCGTGCGACGACGACCGCAGGTGCGAGCGCGCGAACGGCAGGAGGCAGCGCGTCCGGCTCGACCGTCGACGGACTGCGCGCGCTGGGCCAGGACGTCTCGAGCGCCCCCGGGTCGACGGCGGCTCTCGGAGACTGGGGCTCCCTCGTCGTCCTCTCGGACACGAGCGGCGCCCGCAAGAAGCCCGCGGCCGCGCAGGGCGCCGTCGTCGCGCTGCGGGTCCGTCTCACCGCCGACCACGGCGGTCTGCCGGCGGGAAGCGAGATCACGGTCGCGAGCGCACAGGCGACCGCGGTCGCACTCGAGCCTGCCGGCCCGCCGCCACGCGGCGCCGGCGGCGGCCCCCGCCCGTCTACGCCGAGGCCGTCGCTTCCCTCGGCGCCCGAGCCGAGCGACACGGGAGACTCGGTCCCCGGCGGCCCGGTCCTCGTCGCGCCGGAGGTGAGCGCGAAGCTCTCGGCCGGCGGCTACGTCTTCCCCATCTACGGCACGGCCTCGTTCGGGGACAGCTTCGGTGGGCCCCGGCCGACCGTGCAGGGCGGCTGGCACCACGGCGAGGACCTCTTCGCCCGTCTGGGCGCCCCCGTGCTCGCGGTCGCCGATGGGACCCTGCACACGATCGGTTTCAACCGTCTAGGCGGATACCGGCTGTGGCTCCGCGACGGGCTCGGAAACGAGTTCTACTACGCCCACCTGTCCGCCTACACGCCGCTCGCGGTCGAGGGAAGGCGGGTGGAGGCCGGGGACGTCGTCGGTTTCGTCGGTGACACCGGCGACGCCGACGGCGGCTCCCCGCACCTCCACTTCGAGATCCACCCGGCTTCGATGATCGGGCTCGGCTACGACGGGGTCGTCGCGCCCTACCCGATCCTCCTTGCGTGGCGACGCGCCGACGACATCTCGTTCGCCGCCGGGCGCGTCTACGTCCCGACGCGCCCGGGAGGAGCGACGACGCTGCCCCCGCCCGGCGCCGTCCTGCTCCAGGCCGACGACATCGCGTCGACGAGCGGGCTCGTCCCGGGCGCGCTCGAACGCGCCCTTCGTCCCTAGACGACGTCCCGGGGCGCTACGACTCGCTGCCGTTACCGGCCATCGCGGCGACTTCCTCGGTCTCCTCGGAGATCGACTCCGCGAAGTCCTCGAACCCGTCGCCGTTGCCGCCGGCGATGCGATCCATGATCCACTCGCGCGTGGCCGGGCCCGTCCACGGGTTGTACAGGACCCCGAGCGTCACGCCGGTGAGCAGGATCACGCGGTTGCGTGTCTTGTGGCCCTTCTCCTTCTCGCCCTTGAGCCGGTCGCTGGCCTCGGTCACGTCCGACACGAGCGACTGGAGCTGCTTCTGGAAGTCCTTCTCGGACATCTTCTCCGCCTTGCCGCGCACGCCCTCGCCCTTCGAGATCTGCCCGTACAGGCTGCGGGCGGCGACGAACGCCGCGACGAGATCGTCGCGAAGCTCCGGGTCCTCCATCGCGCGCTTCACGTAGGGCCTGAGCGCGTCGACCGCGACGGTGCTCTTGTCCTTGGTCTTCGCCATTCCGTGCCACCTTTCCTCGACTGCTTGCGGAAGTATGTCGGTTACGATCGCCCGGGTGCGGGGAGTCATGTACGTGGTTCTCCACCCGAGGCGGGTCTTAACCCTCCTCGCGGCAATCGTCGGTGCCGTGCTGTACGTCTGGGTGGCGGCGGTGCGCGCGGTCCCGGGCGTCGAGGCGCGAAAGGAGACCGCCCGCCGGAGGTGGCGGGAGCGCGATCGCCGTCGGCCGTGATGGAACGGCTGACCCGGCTCGTCCTCCGCCACCGCTGGCCCCTGCTCGGCGCGTGGGCGGTGATCTTCGCCGCCTCGGCGGTCGCGTCGTCGGGTCTCTCCGACCTCCTCACGAACCGCTTCACCCTGCCCGGCACGGATACCCACCGGGCAGAGGTGATCCTCGAGGACCACTTCGGCCAGCGCTCGACGGGATCCTTCACGATCGTCGCCGCGAGCGACGGGGACGCCGTGGCGCTCGTGCCCGAGGTGCGGCGCGCCGCCGCGCGCGCCGACGCGCTCCTTCCCACCGGCCGTCTCGTCTCCGTCTCGGCGGCGACGGAGGACGTTGTCGTCGCCCAGATCGTCTCCAGGCTGGAGCCCGCCGACTCGAAGGGCTACACGGACGACATGCGCCGGGCGATCGGCGCGATCCCGGGAGCGACGACGTACGTCACCGGCCAGGCGGCGATCGAGCACGACCTCGAGCCGGTCTTCGCCGGGGATCTGTTGAAGGGAGAGCTGATCGCCGTCCCGATCGCCCTCCTCATCCTGGTCTTCACCTTCGGGACGCTCGCGTTCCTGATCCCGTTCGCGTTCGCGATCGTCACGATCCCGACCGCGCTCGCGCTCGTCTGGATCGCGGCCCACTTCCTGGAGCTCTCCACCTACCTCCAGAACATGGTCACCCTGATCGGGCTCGGGATAGCGATCGACTACTCGTTGCTCGTCGTGCACCGCTTCCGCGAGGAGCTGCGGGCCGGCGGGGACCGGGACGAGGCGATCGTGCGCACGATGGCGACCGCCGGCCGGGCGGTGCTCTTCAGCGGGACCGCCGTCGGGATCGGTCTCGCACTCCTGCTGTTCATGCCCCTGCCCTTCATGCGCGGCTTCGGCCTCGGCGGTCTGATCATCCCGACCGTCTCGGTCGCCGCAGCCGTCACCTTCCTGCCCGTCGTGCTCTCGCTCGCAGGGGCCCGACTCGACGGCGTCCGCCTCCTGCCTCGAAGGTGGCTCGAGCGGCGCAGCGACCACGAGCGCGGCTTCTGGCCGTGGCTCGCGCGCGGGATCATGCGCCGCGCGAGGATCGTCGCGCCAATCACCGCGGGCTTCCTGCTCCTCCTCGCCGCGCCGGTGCTCGCGCTCGAGGTCGGGCCCGGGTCGAACGAGGGCATCCCCAGGGACCTGGAGGCGGTGCAGGGCTACGACGTCCTCGCGGCGGCTGTCGGAGCGGGCGCGACGGCTCCCGCCCAGGTCGTCGTCGACACGGGTCGAGACGGGGGTACTGCCCACCCCGCCGTCGCACGAGCCGTCGAGGAGCTCCTGCGACGGCTCCGGGCCGACCCCGAGGTGGCAGCGGTCCGCCTTGACGACAGCGCCCAGCACGTCGATCCGACACTCCGCTACCTGGCGGTCGAGGTCGTCGGGCGCGACGACTACGGGAAGCCGTCGAGCCTCGACTTCGTTGAGCGACTACGCACGCAGATCGTGCCGGCCGCCGGCTTCCCGGACGACATCGCCGTGTACGCAGGCGGCGGCCCACCCGGCGGCAAGGACTTCCTCGACCTCATCTACTCCGCCTTTCCGTGGCTCGTGCTGGGCGTCCTCGCCGCGACCTTCGTCCTCCTCGTGCGCGCGTTCCGCTCGCTCGTGCTGCCTCTGAAGGCGATCGTGCTGAACCTGCTCTCGATCGGCGCTGCGTACGGGCTCATGGTGGTCGTCTTCAAATGGGGGGCGGGCGAACCCTTCGGCCTGATCGCCTACGACCAGATCGAGGGCTGGATCCCGGTGATGCTCTTCGCCGTCCTCTTCGGCCTCTCGATGGACTACGAGGTCTTCCTCGTCTCGCGCATGCGCGAGGCCTGGGACGAGGGGGCGACGAACGAGGAGGCGGTCGTGCTCGGTCTGACGAGGACGGGCCGTCTCGTCACCGCTGCCGGCCTCATCATGTTCGCGGCGTTCATGGGCTTCGTCGCGGGGTCGGTCGTCGGGCTCCAGCAGCTCGGGCTCGGGCTCGCGGCGGCGATCCTCATCGACGTCACGATCGTTCGCGCCCTGCTCGTGCCGAGCGCGATGAAGCTCTTCGGCAGGTGGAACTGGTGGCTGCCGGAGGGCGTCGCCCGGCTCGTGCGCGTGCAGCCGTCCCCGCTCGACCACCGCTCCCGGCGTGGGGAAGCGGCGCGCGAGCCCTCCCTGCGCCGCGGTTAGCATCCCCCGCGATGCAGCCGAAGGGCCTGATCTGCGCCGGAGGCGAGGCGACCCGCCTGGGGGAGCTGACCCGCGTCGCGAACAAGCATCTGCTGCCGGTCGGGAGCTGGCCGATGATCTACTACCCGCTCCAGCTGCTCCAGCTCGCGGGGATACGGGACGTCCTGCTCGTCACCGGCAAGGGGCACGCGGGCCAGATGATCGATCTGCTCGGGGACGGGCGCCTCGCGCCGCGCGGGGGCGGGGACCCGATCCTGGAGCTCGATCTCACGTACAAGGTCCAGACGGAGCCCGGAGGGATCGCACAGGTGGTCGGCATGGCGCGGGACTTCGCGGCCGGAGCGCCGCTCGTCGTCGTGCTCGGCGACAACATCTTCGAGTTCTCGCAGTCGGCGCCCGTGCGGGAGTGGGCGCAAGAGGCGAGCGACGCGTGCATCTTCGTGAAGACGGTCGACGACCCCGAGAACTTCGGGGTCGTCGTGTACGAGAACGGCCGCGTTGCGGACATCGTCGAGAAGGCCGGCCTCGTCGACCTCCGCTACGAGGCCCCGCCGTCGGCGGACGCGGTCGTCGGCCTCTATTGCTATCCGCCGGACGTCTTCGACGTCATCGCCCGCCTCGAGCCTTCGAGCCGCGGGGAGCTCGAGATCACCGACGTGAACCGGCACTACGCGCTCGAGGGCCGTCTGCAGGCGCGGGAGGTCGAGGGCTGGTGGGAGGACGCCGGCAAGCACTGGCAGCACCTCGCGGACATCGGCCGTCGGATTGACCAGACCGGCGCGAACAAGCGGGAGCCCTCGTGATCGAGGGCATTCATCGCTTCCCCCTGCAGCTGTACGAGGACGAGCGCGGCTGGTTCTGCGAGCTGCGCAGGGACAGCATGCTGCCCAAGCCGATGGTGCAGACGAACCTGTCGGTATCCCGCGCGGGCGTCGTCCGGGGCCTTCACTTCCACGAACGCGGGCAGGACGACCTGTTCGCGTGCCTCAGCGGGACGGCCCGCGTCGTCGTTCTCGACCGCGCCACCGGGGAGACGTTCACCGAGGACATCGGCGAAGAGAACAGAGTCGCGATCTACGTCCCCGGGCACCACGCCCACGGCTTCGAGGCACTGACGGACGTCCTCTTCTCCTACCACGTCACGCACGAGTACGACGCGGCCGACCCGGACGAGCACACGATCCCCTGGAACGACCCGCGTGTGGCGCACCTGTGGAGCACGAGAACACCGATCCTGTCCGCGCGGGACGCCGTCGCGTCCTGATCACGGGCGCCGGCGGCCAACTCGGCCGCGCGCTCGCGGAGGCGTTCGCGGACGACGAGCTCGTCGCGCTCGCTCGTCAGGACTGGGACGTGACCCATCCGGCTCCGTCCGGGGTGGGCCCGGTCGACCTCGTGCTGCACGCGGCGGCCTGGACGGACGTGGACGGCGCCGAGGCCGACCCACAAGCCGCCGCCGCCGCGAACGTCGGCGGCACGGCGAACGTGGCAGCGCTGGGCGTCCCCCTCGTCGCCTACTCGAGCGACTACGTCTTCGACGGCAGGAAGCGCGAGCCGTACGTCGAGTCCGACGGCCCCAACCCGCTCTCCGCGTACGGGCGCACGAAGCTGCACGGTGAGGCTGCGGCCGGCCCTGATGCCTGGATCGTCCGCACGTCCTGGCTCTTCGGCGCGACCGGCCACAACTTCGTGCGGACGATGCTCCGCCTGGGCTCGGAGCGCGAGGAGGTGGCAGTCGTGGACGACCAGCGCGGCTGCCCGACCTACGTCGGCCACCTGGCGCGGGCGACGAGGGAGCTCGTGGACGCCGACTGGCCCAGAGGGATCTGGCACCTCGCCGCGGACGGGGACTGCACGTGGGCGGACCTCGCCGAGGCCGTCTTCGAGGAAGGTGGCCTCTCCTGCAGGGTGAGGAGGATCTCGACGGAGGAGCTCGGGCGGCCCGCTCCTCGTCCCGCCTACGCCGTGCTCCGGAGCGAGCGCCCCGACGTTCCGCTCCTCCCACACTGGCGTGAGGGGCTCCGGGACTGCCTCGCGCGACTCGGACGCGATGTCTGAGTCGGTGCCACCGCGGCCGCGCTTCAGGGTCTTCGCGCGGGTCGAGATCCCGCGCTCGCGGGTCTCGACCCTTGCGCACGTACTAGCCTTTTCGTCGTCATGAGGCTCCTCGTCACGGGCGGCGCCGGATTCATCGGCTCGAACTTCGTCCACTACTGGCTCGAGCGCTACCCCGACGACCACGTGGTCGTCTACGACCTCCTGACCTATGCCGGCAACCGCCCGAACCTCGCGGCGGTCGAGGACCGGATCGTGTTCGTGCAGGGCGACATCTGCGACCGCGAGCTCGCGGAGTCCACGCTCCGCGACGAGCAGGTCGAGGTCGTGGTCAACTTCGCCGCGGAGTCGCACAACAGCCTCGCCGTGGTCGACCCGACCCGGTTCTTCCGGACGAACGTCCTCGGCACGCAGACGCTCCTCGACGCCTCGCGGGCGACGGGGGTCGAGCGGTTCCACCACGTCTCGACCTGCGAGGTCTACGGCGACCTGGCGCTCGACACCGACGAGGTGTTCACCGAGGACTCCCCGTACCGGCCGCGGACGCCGTACAACGCCTCGAAGGCAGGCGCCGACCACGCCGTGCGGGCCTACTCGGAGACGTTCCAGCTCCCGGTCACGATCACGAACTGCTCGAACAACTACGGCCCGTACCAGTTCCCCGAGAAGGTCATCCCCCTTTTTACGACCCACGCGCTCGACGACGAGCCGCTGCCGCTGTACGCCTCGGTCGGCCACAAGCGCGAGTGGCTCCACGTGCTCGACCACTGCGCGGCGATCGACCTCGTGCTGCGGCAGGGGCGCGAGGGAGAGACCTACAACGTCGGCTCCGGGGTCGAGGCGACGATCGAGGAGGTCGCGGACCTCGTGCTCGAGCTCACGGGCAAGCCGTCGTCGCTGAAGTCCATCGTCGCGGACCGTCCCGGCCATGACCGCCGGTACCTGCTCGACGCCTCGAAGATCCGGCGCGAGCTCGGCTGGAAGCCGGAGCACGACTGGCGCGCGGGGCTCGCGGGCACCGTCGCGTGGTACACGGCGAACCGGGCCTGGTGGGAGCCGCTCCGGGGCCGGGCGCCCGTGGCCGAGACCGCCTGGCGCTGATCTCTCTCGCAGGTCGGAATCCGCGAGTGCGGATTCCGACCGCGTGAACCCCTGAAGCGCGGCCGCTCTCGCGGCCGCGTTGCCTGTGCACTACGACCTGGCCGTGCGCCCCCGCCTCGTCGTGTCGGGCTGCGTTGCCCTACCATGGGTCGGCGTCGGGCCCCTCATCGGCCTGCGGCTCGTTGCCGACAACACAGTTGGTTAACCGTTCGGAGCTAGCCTGACCCGCGGCCATGCGCGTTCTCATCGCCCTCTCACTGCTGCTCGTCCCCTTCGTCTCGGCGGCGTCCGCGCAGTCGGACGACCCCGAGCCGACACCGGGCGAGGCCCTCTTCGTCGTCTCCGGCCGCGGCTGGGGACACGGTGTCGGCATGAGCCAGTGGGGCGCCTACGGCATGGCGCGGGAGGGATACGACCACGAGGAGATTCTCGCCCACTACTACTACGGCACGAAGGTCGGCCGCGCGGGCACGAAGCAGGTCCGCGTCCTGCTCGCCGAGGGCAGGCGCGCGGCGACGCTCTCGTCGCCGATCCCGTTCAGCGTCGTCGACGCCGACGGCGAGACGTACCGCCTCGCGGCGGGCGCGCTCGCGCTCAAGCCCGGCCTCGTCGTGCGGACCGAGACCGGCCGTGTCCGCGCGAAATCCCCGCTCCTCGTCCGGCCTGGGAAGTCCGCCCCGCTCTCGTTCGACGGACGCCTCTATCGCGGGCAGGTCGAGGTCGCGGTGGAGAAGCGCTTCCTCCGCATCGTGAACGCGCTTCCGCTCGAGACGTACCTGCAGGGAGTCGTCGCCGGCGAGGTCCCGCACACGTGGCCGACCGAGGCGCTGCGCGCCCAGGCCGTGGCCGCGCGCTCGTACGCGCTCGCGACGAAGGTGGAGGGCAAGCCCTTCGACCTGTACTCCGACGTGCGAAGCCAGGTGTACCTCGGGGTCGCGGGCGAGAAGGCGAGGACGACGGAGGCCGTGCGCGCCACCGCGGGCGAGGTCGTCCTCTACGGCGGGCGGATCGCCACGACCTACTACTTCTCGTCGTCGGGGGGTAGGACGGCGAGCGCGGCGGACGTCTTCGGCTTCTCGGTGCCGTACCTCGTGTCGCGGCCCGACCCGTGGGACTCGGCCTCGCCCAACCACCGCTGGGGGCCCGTCCTGCTCGGCGCAAGGACGCTCCAGGCGAAGCTCGACCTCGACTCCCGCGTCCTCGACGCCGCCACCGTGCCGACGCCCTCCGGGCACATCCGTTCGCTGCGGCTCGTGACCGTCAACGGCGGGACGGCTGTTCCCGGCACGCTTCTCCGCACCGCCCTCGGCCTCCGCTCGACATGGATCACAGTCGGCGTCCTGCGGCTCGACCAGCCGCGCCAGACCGTCGTTTTCGGCTCGACGCTCCGGCTGTCGGGGATCGCGCGCGGGCTGGCCTCGCCCACGCTCGGGGCCTCCGCGGACGGCGGGAGTTGGACGTCGGTCGGCCGTCTCGCGCGCGCAGCGGACGGCACGGCCTCGCTCGAGGTGTCGCCGACGCGGACGACTCGCTACCGGATCGAGGTCCAGGGAGCGGGGTCGCCGGCAGTCTTCGTCCCGGTCGCTCCGAAGGTGCAGCTCCGCGACGGGGGCGAGCCGAAGGCTCTCGCCGGCACGGTGCGGCCTCGTCTGCAGGGCGCGCGGGTCGCGGTCGAGCGCCGCGTCGGCTCCGTCTGGGACGGCGTCGGGACGGCGACCGTCGGCACGGACGGCACGTTCCGGGCTTCGCTCAAGGTCGTCTCCGGCAGCTACCGCGCTCGCGTCGCGAAGACGGGCACGTGGGCCGAGGGCGTGACGCCGGTCCTGGTGGTCACACGATGAGGCGCGCGCTCGTCCTCGCCGCCGTCGCTGCCGGCGCGCTCGCAGCCTCGGCTCCGGCGCAGGCCGTCCGGTACGCGGTCGGCCTCGACGGCCGCGCCGACGTGGATGCGGTGGCGGCCGCAGTCGAACGGCGCACTGGGTCGCGAGCGGACCGCCTCGCGCCGATCCCGGCGCTCGTCGTCGACGCTCCGTCCCGGGCCGCCCTCGCGCGGATCCCGGGCGTCCGCTACGTCGAGCCCATCGTCGAACGCCACCTCGCGATGACGCCGACCGACCCGCTCGTCTCCAAGCAGTGGTACCTGACGCAGAGCCGTTTCTACGAGCCCTGGCTGACGCTGCCCGCGCTCGAGCCGGTGCCCGTCGCGGTCATCGACTCGGGGGTCGACGTCTCGCACCCCGAGCTCGCCGGGAGGATCCTCGCTGCCAAGAGCTTCGTCGGCGGGCCGCCGGGCACCGACGCCCTGGGGCACGGGACCTTCGTGGCCGGGCTCATCGCAGCCGGCGTCGGCAACGGGATCGGCATCGCCGGGCTCGCGCCCTCCGCCGAGCTCCTCGTGGCGAAGGTCGTCACGAAGTCGCGCACGATCTCGATCGAGGCCGAGGCGAAGGCGATCCGCTGGGCGGTCGAGAACGGCGCCCGCGTCGTCAACCTGAGCCTCGGCGGCATCCGCGACCCGCTCGACCCGAACGGCGACAGCTTCTCGCGCCTCGAGGCCGACGCCGTCGCGTACGCGGTCTCGAACGGCGCCGTCGTCGTGGCCGCCGTCGGGAACGGCGACGGTGCGCCGGAGACTCCCTGGCGCTACGCGAGCTACCCCGCGGCGCTCCCGCACGTGCTCGGCGTCAGCGCGCTCGGCCAGGACGGCGGCGTCCCGAAGTTCTCGAACCGCGACCCGGTCTACAACGACATCGCGGCGCCCGGCCTGCAGATTCTCTCGATCCTCCCACGGCCGCTCAC
>DASSCD010000045.1:0-8981 GCA_035698005.1 Gaiellaceae bacterium
CCTGCCGGAAGCACGCTCACCGCGTACGCGGTCTGCGCGACCGTGGGCTGACGGCTCAGGAGTAGCGCTCGAGGAAGGCGAGGACGCGGCTCCACGCGTCCTCGCTCTCCGCCGCGAACTCCCCCTGCTTGCGGTCGAAGAAGCTGTGCGGCGCGCCCGGGTAGATCACGACCTCGTGCTCGACACCCGCCGCGTCGAGCGCCTCGTCGAACGCCTGCGAGTCCTCCACCGGGATCCCGGGGTCGTCGCCGCCCTGCAAGGCGAGGATCGGCGCCGTCATCTCGGCGGCGCGCTGGATCGGACCAGGCGTTCCGAGCGGCCGGCCCTCTCCCGGCCGGCCGTAGAAAACCGATGGCGCCGGCGAGGCGGTGACCGCTCGCAGCCGCGAGCCACGAGTTGCGGCCGCCGAAGCAGAAGCCGAGGGTGAAGACCGAGCTGCAGCCGGCGTCTCGGAGGTGCGCGACGCACGCGCCGACGTCCCCCTGCACGCCCTCCGGGGTCGTCTGCTCGACGCGCGGCATGTACTCGAAGTCGTCGGTGCGCTTCTCGGCCCCGGCAGTGCGCCCGAAGTAGTCGAACGCGACCGCCGCGTACCCGCGCTCGGCGAGCCGGAGCGCGACCTCCTCGTAGAACCGGTAGAGGCCGCGGATGTCGGGCAGGACCACGACGCCGGCGCCGGCGGCCCCGTCCGGCGACGCCGCAAACGCTGCGAAGCGGTTCCCGTCGGCCGCGGTCAGCACGAGATCGTCGTGCGAGACCGCCGCGCCCGAGACGGGCGGGATCGGCGGCGAGGAGTCGAGGTCGAAGCACATGCTTCGACCCTACAGCGCGGCTACGAGCCGCTCGAGGTCGTCGTCGCTCGTCCACCAGCCGACCGAGGCGCGCACGAGACCGCGGCCGGGGAGGTCGCGGACGATGACGCCCGCCTCCGCGAGGCGCGCGACCGCTGCAGCGGTCTCGTCTGCGGGGACGCGCCACGAGACGAGCGTCGCGCGCTCCTCGGGCACGACGACGTCCACGCCCGTTTCGAGCAGGAGCTCGCGGAGGCGCTCTGCGGTCGCCGCAGCGCGCTCGAAGCGCCAGTCCGGGACGGTCTCGAGCGCGACGCGCAGGCCGACGACGGCGGCGTTCGGAGTGAGGTTCGGGTCGAAGCGGGCTGCGCCGGGACGCGGATCGAAGGAGCCGTCGGCCTCGTAACGCTGCTGCGCGAGGTAGCTCGGGCGACCGACGCGGAGGTGGTCCGGATCGGCTACGACGAGCGCGCCCGTGCCCTCCGGCCCGCACAGCCACTTCTGGCCCGAGATCGTGTAGTAGTCGAGGCCGCGAGCGTCGACCGGGATCGTCCCGACGGACTGGGCGCCGTCGACGAGGATCGGGAGGCGGGTCTCCCGTTTCAGCTCGTGTACGGGCAGCACCTGGCCCGTCGTCCAGAGCACGTGCGACAGCGCCAGGAGCCTCGTGCGCGAGGTGACCGCGGCGACGATGCGATCGGGGTCCGGCGGCACGACGACGACCCGCGCGCCCGAGGCATGGAGCGGGCCGATGAGCCCGAAGTGCTCGTCGGTCGTGGTGACGACCTCGTCCTCGGGCCCGAGGCCGAGACCGGCGAGGACGACGTTGCAGCCGTCCGTCGTCGACGCGGTGATCGCGACGTGCTCGGCGTCGACCCCGACGAGCGCGCCGAGCTCGCGCCGGAGCACCTCCCGCAGCTCGAGGATGCGCTCGAAGCGATGCGCCGTTCCCCTCCCCTCGGTGAGCCAGCGCTCCTCGTCGGCGACCATCGCGGCCAGCGTCGCCCGGGCGAGCGGGCCGACGCTCCCTGCCTGCAGGTAGGCGAGCCGCTCGAGCACGGGGAACTGCGCGCGAGCCTCCTCGAACGTCACGGCGGGGATTCTGCCCGGCGACGCTCTAACGTTTCCCGCCATGCGCGTCGTCCTCGCCGACCCGCCCGCGTACACGCCCCCCTACGACCACTCGCTCGCGGCCGCGCTCGCCGGGGCGGGAGCAGACGTCGAGCTCGTCACCTCGCGCTTCCGCTTCGGCTCCGTGCCTGCGCTCGAGGGCTACGCGACGCGCGACTGGTTCTACCCGCTCTCCTCGCGCATGGGCTCCTCGCGGGTCCGGCTCGCCGTGAAGGCGCTCGAGCACCCGCTGGGGATGGCTCGGCTGGCGACGTTGAAGCCGGACATCCTGCACGTTCAGTGGTTCGGCGCCGCGGAGCTGGACCGCTGGCTCTTCCGGCCGCGCTCGCCGGTCGTCTTCACCGCCCACGACATCGTCCCCCGCCGGACCGCGTCGAAGAAGGGTGTCTGGCGGACGCTCTTCGGCCGCTGCGACCGCGTCGTCGTGCACTCCGAGAGGGGGCGCACCGCGCTGGCGGATCTCGGCGTTCCCGGAGAGCGCCTTCGCGTGATCCCCCACCCGGCGTTCCGCTCGGACCTCGTGCGCGAAGACGACGGCAGGACCGCGCTCGCGCTCGGCCTCATCCGCCCCTACAAAGGCACCGAGGACGCGGTCGAGGCGGTGCTCGGCGTCGACGGGGCCAGGCTTCTCGTCGCGGGCGACCCCCGCGTCCCGCTCGAAGGACTGCAACGGGTCGCCGGAGACCGGGCCGAGTGGCGGCTCGGCTTCCTGTCCGAGGAGGAGCTCCGGCGCGCGCTCTCCGAGGCAACCGTCGCTGTCTTCCCCTACCGCGCGGAGATCGACGTCTCCGGCGCGCTGCTGCAGGTGCTCGGCGCCGGCGTGCCGGCGATCGTCTACGACATCGGGGGCCTCGGCGAGGTCGTCGGACGGTTCGGCGCGGGCGCCGTCGTGGAGCCGGGGGACGTGGCCGCGATGAGCAACGCGCTGCGACGCCTCCTCGACGACGCCGACGTCCTGGCCGAAGCCCGGGCGGGGGCCGAGCGCGCCCGTGGGGAGCTCACGTGGGACGCGTCCGCGGCCGCGCACCTCGACGTCTACCGGGAGCTGTCCTGATGCTGCGCCGCCGGCGACGGTTCGCCGAGGTCGTGGAGCGCCAGCTCGACCTCTTCGCGACCGACGAGGCCGACCTCCTCGAAGAGGCGGGGGCGGCCGACGACGCCTGGTCGCGGAGCCCGAAGGATGAAACCGAGGAGCGTTTCGGCGAGTATCAGCTGGTCGTGGACGCCCTCGCCGACCGCCTGTACGACGTCAGGGAGGCGTATGCGTCCACGCTCGACGACGAGACCGCCGATGAGTACCGGTCCGCGTTCACCCGCGCCGCGACGAAGCGCTTCCGGCGCTTCGCGGCGCTACTGGAGGACTAGATGACCGACCGGCAATTCATCGCCGCGCGGATGGTGGCCGAGACACGTCGCCGGTTGGCGCCGCCCTCCCTCGCCCGTATTCCCGATACGCGCTCGGTCGGGCGGCGTCCCGGCTCGGGCTCGGCCATCCCCACATCGACGAGAATCACCGGTCGGTCATCTAGATGAGAGCGCTCATCGAGGACTACGGACTCATCGGCGACCTGCAGTCGGCGGCGCTCGTCAGCCGGCACGGGTGCATCGACTGGCTCTGCCTCCCACGCTTCGACTCGGGCGCGATCTTCGCGGCGATGCTGGGCACGCCCGAGAATGGCCACTGGACGCTCCGCCCCACCTCCGACTTCCATACGCCCGGGCGCCGCTACCGCGGCGACACGCTCGTCCTCGAGACCGAGCTCGAGACGGAGACGGGCGCCGTCCGCCTGATCGACTTCATGCCGCCCCGCGAGACGAAGCCGGACGTCGTCCGCATCGTCGAGGGCATCCGCGGCCGGGTCGAGATGCAGATGGAGCTCGTGCTGCGCTTCGACTACGGCTCGACGATTCCCTGGGTCCGGAACGTCGAGGGAACGCTCGTCGCGATCGCCGGGCCGGACGGCGTCACGCTGCGGACCCCGGTCGAGCTCGAGGGACGCAACCTGCACACGTACGCGTCGTTCACTGTCTCCGAGGGCGACCGCGTCCCATTCGTCCTCACCTGGTACCCCTCGCACGAAGATCCTCCGGAGCCGATCGACGCCGAGACGGCGCTCGAGGACACGCTCTCCTACTGGGACGACTGGGCCGGCGTCTGCCGCTTCCAGGGCCGGTGGCACGACGCCGTGCACCGCTCGCTGCTCACGCTCAAGGCGATGATCTACGCACCCACCGGCGGCATCGTCGCGGCCCCGACGACCTCGCTCCCCGAGGCGATCGGGGGCGTCCGCAACTGGGACTACCGGTACTGCTGGCTGAGGGACGCGACGCTCACGCTGCTCGCGATGCTCCGCGCCGGCTACGTGGACGAGGCGCACGCCTGGCGCGACTGGCTGCTCCGCGCCATCGCGGGGTCGCCGGAGGACGTCCAGATCATGTACGGCGTCGCGGGAGAGCGACGGCTGCTCGAGTTCGAGCTCCCCTGGCTCGCGGGGTACGAGGGCTCGCAGCCGGTGCGCGTCGGGAACGACGCGTCGAACCAACTGCAGCTCGACGTCTACGGCGAGGTCATCAACGCCCTCTACCAGGCGCGCGTGCGCGGCGTCGGCGCGTCCGACGACGCGTGGTCGGTCGCGGGGAAGACGTTCGAGTGGCTCGAGTCGGCGTGGAGACAGGAGGACGAGGGCATCTGGGAGGTGCGCGGCCCGAGGAGGCACTTCACGCACTCGAAGGTGATGGCCTGGGTTGCGTTCGATCGCGCCGTCAAGACGGTCGAGCGCTTCGAGCGTGACGGCCCGGTCGACCGCTGGCGCGCGACGCGCGATGCGATCAAGGAGGACGTGCTCCGCTCCGGCTTCGATTCTGCGCGCGGGGCGTTCGTCCAGTCCTACGGCTCCGACCGGCTCGATGCGAGCCTCCTGCTCGTCCCCCTCGTCGGGTTCCTCCCCGCGAAGGACCCGCGCGTCCTCGGCACCGTCGCAGCGATCGAGCGCGAGCTCCTGCGCGACGGCTTCGTAGAGCGCTACCGGGCCGACGAGGAGAACGTCGCCGTCGACGGGCTCCCGCCCGGCGAGGGCGTCTTCCTGCCCTGCTCGTTCTGGCTCGCTGCCGTGTGGGCGCAGCAGGGCCGGCTGGACGAGGCGGTCGAGCTCTTCGAGCGCCTCCTCTCGTTGCGCAACGACCTGGGTCTCCTCTCGGAGGAGTACGACCCGGAGCGCAAGCGCCTCGTCGGCAACTTCCCGCAGGCGTTCACGCACCTGACGCTCGTGGAGACAGCGTTCACGCTCGAGCGTCGGCTCGAGAAGCGCGAGCAGCGGGTTGCTCGAGCAGGGAGCGCCTAGCCCCGCCTCCCGAACGAGTGCGGGCGCGGAAGCGACTCCCACACGGAGTCGCTCTCGGCCGCCGCGCGGGCGAGCGGGCCGAGCGACTCGATCCGTGAGACGAGGACGTTCCGGTTCTCCCCCACCCGCTCGTAGCGACCACTGGCGAGGACGAGCGGCTCCGCACGGACCGTCGCGCGATGCCGGTCGTAGACGGGCGGCGGGACGATCAGGTTCACCTGCCCGTGCTCGTCCTCGAGGAGCATGAAGACGATCCCGTTCGCGGTCGACGGCCGCTGGCGCGCGACCGTCATCCCCGCGAAGGCGACCCGCCTCCCGTGCGGCTGCTCGTGGAGCTCCTCGCTGGAGAGGGTCCCGGGCGGCAGGTGCGGACGGAGCAGCGCCAGCGGGTGCGTCCCCACCGACATCCCCGTGTGTCGATAGTCCGCGAGCATCCGCTCCCAGCGCGTCAGGTCGCGCAGGCGGGGGGTCTCTGCAGTCGGCTCGAGCTCGAGCGGGAGCTGCTTCGCCTCTCCCGCGGTCCCGCTCACCGTCTGTGGGCGGACGGCGAGGCCGAGCTCCCAGAGCAGGTCGCGGCGCGGGCGCCCGAAGCAGTCGCACGCGCCCGACTTGACAAGGGCCTCCAGCCCTTCGCGCGAGAGCTGCGCCCGGCGTGCGAGGTCGCCCACGTCGAGGAACGGCCCGTTCGCCTCGCGCTCGGCGACGAGAGCCTTCGCGTCCTCCTCCCCCACCGAGGCGACGTACGAGATGCCGATGCGGACGCTTGCGTCCTCGAGCGCGCACGACGCGCCGCTCAGGTTCACATCCGCCGGCAGCACCTCCACCCCGCGCCGCTGCGCGTCGCGCACGAGGGTGGCGGGCGGATAGAAGCCCATCGGCTGCGCGTTCAGGAGCGCGCACAGGAACTCCGCGGCGTAGTGGCGGCGCAGCCATTGCGACTGGTACGCGAGCAGCCCGAACGCGGCTGCGTGCGCCTTCGGGAAGCCGAACCCCGAGAAGCCGACGAGCTTGTCGAAGACGAGGTCCGAGGTTTCGGAGTCCACGCCGTTCGCGGCTGCTCCGGCGACGAACCGGCCGCGGTAGGCCTCGAGCGCATCGTGACTCCGCTTGCGGCTCATCGCCCTCCGCAGCCCCTCGGCCTCGCCGACCGTGAACCCGGCGAGCGCGATCGCGACCTCGAGCACCTGGTCCTGGAAGACGACGACGCCGAACGTCGCACGCAGCGGCTCGCGCAGGAGCTCGTGGTCGACCGGCCAGACGTAGGCGGGGTCCTCGCGCAGCCGCTCGCGCGCGTCGATGTACGGGTGCACCGCCTTCCCCTGGATCGGCCCTGGGCGAACGAGCGCGACCTGCACCGTGAGGTCGTCGAGGTTCTCCGGCCTCGTGCGGAGAAGGCTCTGCATCTGGGCGCGGCTCTCGATCTGGAACGCCCCGACCGTGTCCGCGCGCTGGATCTCGTCGAACACCTCGGGATCGTCGAAGGGGATCCGGGAGAGGTCGACGACCTCGCCATGGCTCTCCGCGATCCGCTCGACGCAGTCCTCGACCGCCGAGAGCATCCCCAGCCCGAGGAGGTCGATCTTGAGGAAGCCCGCGTCGGAGCAGGAGTCCTTGTCCCACTGGCAGAGCTGCCGGCCTGCCATCGCCGCCGGTTGCACGGGGACGAGCTCGACGAGCGGCCGCGTGGACACGATCATCCCGCCGGGGTGCTGCGAGACGTGCCGAGGGAGGCCCGCGATCTCGCCCGTGAGCCACGCGAACGCGCGCCAGCGCTTCGAACCGAGCATGCGTTCCCCGTCCGGGAGCCGCTCGAGCTCCTCGCCCACCCGGCGCGCGTCCCAGCCGTCGGAGAGGCGCGACAGCCGCTCGAGCTCGGCATACGGGAGCCCGAGCGCCTTGCCGACGTCGCGGATTGCCCCGCGGGAGCGGTAGGTCGCGAAGCTCGCGACGAGCGCGGCGTGCTCGCGGCCGTAGCGCTCGGTGACGGCGACGATGAGCTTCTCGCGGATGTCGCGCGGGAAGTCGAGGTCGATGTCCGGCACCGACGCGAGCTCGCGGTTCAGGAACCTCCCCAGTGAGAGCTCGTTCGCGACCGGGTCGACGTGCGAGAGACCGGTGAGGTAGCAGACGATCGAGCCGACCGAGCTCCCTCGTCCCCGACCCGGCGGGAGGAAGCTCCGCGGCGTCCCCCGGCCGCGCACCTCGAGCGCGCACTCGCGCGCGAGCTCGAGCACCTCGTGGTGGAGGAGGAAGAAGCCGGCCAGGCCGAGCTCCTCGATGAGCGCGAGCTCGCCGTCCAGGCGCGCGCGCGCCTGCGCGCGGACGGCTGCGCCCTCCGCGGCGTACCGCTCGTCGAGCGCGTGCCGGCAGATCGCGGCGAGCCGCCCGATCGCGGGCTCCTCGCCGTCCGAGAAGTCGGGATACCGGTACCCGAGCTGCTCGGTGAGGTCGAACTCGAGCCGCTCGGCGAGTGCGGCGCTCCGCCGCGCTGCCGCGGGGTCGAACGAGAAGCGATCGAGCATCTCCTCCGGCGCCCGCAGGTAGCTCTCCCGGTTCCCGCGCCGTTCCTGCTCGCAGGCCTCGAGCGATGTTCGGCAGCGGATCGCGACGAGGACGTCCTGGAGCAGCGTCCGCCGCGGGTGGTGCGCGTGGACGTCGCCCGTCGCGACCGTCTCGACCCCGAGGTGCACGGCGAGGTCGCGAAGGAGGGCGTTCCGGTGGGCGTCCCCGCGCTCGAACGGGCGCTGGAGCTCGACGAGGAAGCGCTCGCGTCCGAACGCCCGCGCGAGCCGGGCGGCGCCGTTCGGGTCGACCACCCCAAGTCCGCGCCGCGCGCAGCCCGAGAGGCAGACGAGCCCCTCGGAGAGCTCCGCGACCGTCTCGAGCAGAACCGAGGGCGGTGAAGGCTCGCGGTACTTCGCCGGGGGAACCTCCCGGTTCCCCCGGACCCCTTCCACTGATCCGCTATCGCGGACAGGCGGCTGCGCCGCCGCCTCGCGGTCCTCTCGCTCCGCCCGCCGCGTCCCCGCGTGCGCGGCGGTGAGCAGGCGGCAGAGGTTCCCGTACCCGCGCCTCGACTCGACGAGGAGCGTCACGTGCGCGCCGCTAGCGAGGCTGACCTCCGCGCCGGTGATCGGCCGGACGCCGAGCGCCTTCGCCGCGTGCGCGAACTCGAGCGAGCCGTAGACGCCGTCGTGGTCCGTGAGCGCGAGCGCCTCGTAGCCGAGCTCCGCGGCGCGAGCGGCGAGGTCCTCCGGCTGCGACGCCCCGTCGAGGAACGAGTACGACGAGTGGCAATGCAGCTCGACATAGGACATTAGGCTGCCGGGAGATGGTCGAGATCCGCGACGGCGAGCGCATCACCGGCGAGGGCGGCCTCGGCGTCACGCTCCTCGCCGATCTCGAGCAGATCGGCATCGTGGAGGTGCGCTCCGCGCCCGGCGGCGTCGCGCCGCCACTGCACGTCCACGAGCGCCATGCCGAGGCGTTCCTCGTCCTCGAGGGCGAGCTCACGTTCCGGCTCGAGGACGGCGAGCGGCGCGTAGGAGCGGAGTCGTGGGTCTTCGTTCCGCCCGAGGTCGTGCACACGTTCGCGGTGACCGGCGAGGGCGCCGCGCGCTTCCTCGACATCCATGTCCCGAGCTGCGGCTTCGGCGAGTTCGTCCGCGGCCTCCACGCCGCGCGGGACGAGGAGGAGCTGCGGGCGGCGCGGGCCGCG
>DASSCD010000046.1:0-3365 GCA_035698005.1 Gaiellaceae bacterium
CCGGTCTTCGACGGCGCGAGCGAGGAGGACGTCGACGACGCCCTGCTCGCGTGGGCGCGGTCGACGGACAACGGGCTCACGATGGACGTCGACGAGAAGGCGCCTGCCGGGAGCCGCTGCTCCGGGAAGGTGACCCTCTACGACGGTAAGTCCGGCGAGCCGTTCGCACAGGACGTCACCGTCGGCTTCATGTACATCCTGAAGCTCCTCCACCTCGTGGACGACAAGATCCACGCCCGCTCGACCGGCCCGTACTCGCTCGTCACGCAGCAGCCGCTCGGCGGCAAGGCGCAGTTCGGCGGCCAGCGGTTCGGCGAGATGGAGGTCTGGGCGCTCGAGGCGTACGGGTCGGCGTTCACGCTCCAGGAGATGCTCACGATCAAGTCCGACGACACGATCGGACGCGTGAAGGCGTACGAGGCGATCGTCAAGGGCGAGAACATCGCCGAGCCGTCGATCCCCGAGTCGTTCAAGGTGCTGCTCAAGGAGATGCAGTCGCTCGCGCTCGACGTGCAGGTCCTCTCGGACGAGGGCCGCGAGGTCGAGGTGCGCGAGGAGGACGACGAGCTGCTCCGCGCGGCGGAGGAGCTCGGGATCGATCTCTCGCCCGGCTCGCTGCGCGCCGCGGCGCGCCAGCCGACGGCCGAGGAGGTCGAGGAGGGTGGCGAGGCGGCCGACGAGGAGGGCGAGCTCGTGCTCGCCGCCGACGAGGACCTCGGGGACGTCGAGGGCGACGGTGCCGGCGCGGAGGCGCCGGTCGAGGAGCTCGCCGACGTCGAGGCGGAGGACTGATCCAGCGACATGGCAGTCACACGCGCAGCGGCCGCGCAGCGGCCGCCTTCAGGGATTTCTGCGCAGACAGGAATCCGCGTTCGCGGATTCCTGTCTTGCGCCAGCTGGAAACGGAGGCGTAGACACACGTGATCGACATCAACGAATTCGACGCGATCCGCATCGGGCTCGCGTCGAGCAAGCAGATCAGGGACTGGTCCTCCGGCGAGGTCACGAAGCCGGAGACCATCAACTACCGCACCCTCAAGCCCGAGCGGGACGGCCTCTTCTGCGAGCGCATCTTCGGCCCGACGAAGGACTGGGAGTGCTACTGCGGCAAGTACAAGCGCGTCCGCTACAAGGGCATCATCTGCGAGCGCTGCGGCGTCGAGGTGACGCGCCAGAAGGTGCGCCGCGAGCGCATGGGGCACATCGACCTCGCCGCGCCGGTCTCGCACATCTGGTTCTTCAAGGGCGTGCCGAGCCGCATCGGCTACCTCCTCGACATCGCCCCGCGCGAGCTCGAGAAGGTGCTCTACTTCGCGGCCTCGATCGTCACCGCGGTCGACCGCGACAAGCGCCAGGCCGACCTCGCCGACCTCGAGGACAAGGTCGCCGGCGAGAGCGAGCGCATCTACCTCGACCGCGACGAGGCGCTCTCGGGCCTCGACGACCGGCTCGCCCGGCGGCGCGACTACTTCGCAGCGGGCAAGGAGCGGAACTTCGACGAGGACGACGACTTCTGGGCGCGCGGCCTCTCGAACTGGGCCGAGGAGTCCGGACTGCCCGTGCTCGAGGACGTCCGCGGCCTCGGCGGCAAGGTGTTCGTCGAGCTCGCGAAGAAGCTCACGAACGAGGACCCGCGCCGGATCCGCGAGCTCGTCCGCCAGACTGCGACGCGGGACGACCGTCGGCTGGCGCCGCGTGAGGTCGAGTCCGTCGCGGCGGCAGCGCTGCAGATCGAGGCGGCGCTCGCGCCGCTGCGCGCCGAGCTCGAGAAGGCGTCGGGCTCGAAGAAGGGCGCGATCACGAAGCACCTGAAGCGGCTCCAGGAGGGCCTGCTCCAGGGCGCCGAGCTGTCCGAGGAGGACGCGGCAATCGTCGAGGCGGTCGACAAGAAGAACCTCGAGCGCGCACGCGAGGTCGGCGCCGGCTTGCTCGGCGACGTGCTCGCTGCGGTCGACCCCACGGCGGACGCTGCGGAGATCCGCGAGCTCGCGTACGACCTCTGCCTCGTCGAGGGCGCCCGCAAGGACGACCTCGATGCGATCGGGCAGTGGGCGCTGAAGGTCCGCGAGATGGTCGCGGACATGGACCAGCGCCGCGAGGACACGCGCGAGGCGGCGGTCGACGCCGTCCGCCGGCTCGAGCAGACATGGCTCCTGTTCAAGGAGCTGGAACCGAAGATGATCGTCGGCGACGAGCAGATCTTTCGCGAGCTGAAGGACCGCTTCGGCTCTCCCTACGGCTTCGGCATCTACTTCCGAGGGGGCATGGGGGCCGAGGCCGTGCGCGACCTGCTGCGCGACCTCGACCTCGAGGACGAGTCGCGCACGCTGCGCGAGACGATCAAGACCTCGAAGGGCCAGAAGCAGCAGCGGGCGATCAAGCGGCTCAAGGTCGTCGAGGCCTTCATCAAGTCGGGGAACAAGCCCGAGTGGATGGTCCTCGAGGCCGTCCCGGTCATCCCGCCGGAGCTACGGCCGATGGTCCAGCTCGACGGCGGCCGCTTCGCCACGAGCGACCTCAACGACCTCTATCGCCGCGTCATCAACCGGAACAACCGGCTGAAGCGGCTGCTCGACCTCGGGGCGCCCGAGATCATCGTCAACAACGAGAAGCGCATGCTCCAGGAGGCCGTCGACGCGCTGTTCGACAACGGCCGCCGCGGCCGGGCCGTGACGGGGCCGGGCAACCGCCCGCTGAAGTCGCTTTCCGACATGCTCAAGGGCAAGCAGGGCCGCTTCCGGCAGAACCTGCTCGGCAAGCGCGTGGACTACTCCGGCCGCTCCGTGATCGTCGCCGGCCCGAACCTGAAGCTGCACCAGTGCGGGCTGCCGAAGCTGATGGCCCTGGAGCTCTTCAAGCCGTTCATCATGAGCCGGCTCGTCGAGCGCAAGGCCGTCCAGAACATCAAGGCGGCGAAGAAGATGGTCGAGTCGATGATCCCCGAGGTCTGGGACGTCCTCGAGGAGGTCATCGCCGAGCACCCGGTGCTCCTGAACCGCGCGCCGACGCTCCACCGTCTGGGTATCCAGGCGTTCGAGCCGGTGCTGGTCGAGGGCAAGGCGATCCAGGTCCACCCGCTCGTCTGCCACGCCTTCAACGCCGACTTCGACGGCGACCAGATGGCGGTCCACCTTCCGCTCTCCGCCGAGGCGCAGGCGGAGGCCCGCGTGCTCATGCTCTCGGCGAACAACATCCTCTCGCCGGCGAGCGGGCGGCCGCTGGCCACGCCGACGCAGGACATGGTCCTCGGCGCGTACTTCCTCACCTACAGCGCCCACGACCTCGACACGACCACCGCGGAGGAGCTCGCGAAGGAGCTCGACCTGCGCGGGTTCCCCCGGTTCCGCACCGAGGAGGACGTCGAG
>DASSCD010000047.1:0-15398 GCA_035698005.1 Gaiellaceae bacterium
AAGAAGGCCGGGCTGCACAAGGCGCGCAAGGCGCCCCAGTTCTCGAAGCGGTAGGCCCGCGCCGTGACGCGGCGCCACTTCGGCACGGACGGCGTGCGCGGCGTCGTCGGCGAGGACCTGACACCCGAGCTGATCGAGAAGGTCGGCCGCGCGGCGACGCTGTGGGCCGGGGGCGGTCGCGTTCTCGTGGGACGGGACACGCGCGCGTCCGGGCCCATGCTCGAGCAGGATCTCGCCCGCGGCGTCCTCTCGGCAGGGGGGACAGCAGGTCTCGCCGGTGTGCTGCCGACGCCCGCCGTCGCCTTGCTCTGCGAGGACCTTGGCGCGGTGATCTCGGCCTCGCACAACCCACCCGAGTACAACGGCGTGAAGCTGTTCGACGGGGACGGCCGGAAGCTCGTCGACGAGGACGAGGAGGCCATCGAGGCGCTCTTCGACGCGCCGGCGGGCGACGGCGGCTCGGTCGAGGAGGTCGCGGGCGCGGGCGAGCGGTATCTCGCGCACGTCCTCGGGGCCTTCGGCTCGGACCTCTCCGGGCTTCGGGTCGGGGTCGACTGCGCGAACGGGGCGTTCTCCGCCCTCGCCCCCTCGGCGTTCGAGCGGCTGGGCGCCGAGGTGCATGCGATCGGCGTCGAGCCGGACGGCACGAACATCAACGTCGGCTGCGGCCCGACCGATCTCAGGGCACTCCAGGGGCACGTCCGCACGCACGGGCTCGATCTCGGCGTCGCGTTCGACGGAGACGGTGACCGCATGCTGGCGGTCGACGAGGGGGGCGGGCCCCTCGACGGCGACCAGATCCTGGCGATCCTCGCGCTCTCGCTCGGGGTCGACGTGGTTGCGGTGACCGTAATGACCAATCTCGGCTTCCACCGGCTGATGGAGGAGCACCGGATTCGTGTCGTCACCACACCGGTCGGCGACCGCTACGTGCTCGAGGCCCTGAGGCGGGAGGGCGCCTTCCTCGGCGGCGAGCAGTCGGGCCATGTGATCTGGCTCGGAAACCACGTCACGGGCGACGGGCTCGCGGGAGCCCTCCTTCTTTGCAGGGCGCTCGCGGGGCGGACGCTCTCCGAGGCGGCCGCGGTGATGCCGCGTTATCCGCAGGCGAAGCGTGACGTCCGTGTCCGGAGTCTCGAGCTCACACAGTCGCTGCTCGACGAGGTCGACCGGCTCGGCGCGAAGCTGGGCGACGGCGGCCGCGTGCTCGTGCGGCCCTCGGGCACCGAACCGCTTGTCCGCGTCCTCGCCGAGTCTCAGAATGCGGAAGATGCAGAGGTTCTCTGTGCTAGCATCGCCGCGCTCGTCGAAAGAGAGCTCGGCTGAGCCCGACGCAGGGCGCCGCCGGGCTCTTACGCGTTCTTAAGGAGGGGCGCATGTGCGGGATCATCGGGTACGTCGGGTCGCGTGAGTGCAAGGCGCTGCTCCTGCAGGGGCTGGAGCGCCTCGAGTACCGGGGCTACGACTCCGCCGGGATCGCGCTTCTCGAGAGCGACGGGCTCGACTACGTCCGCGCGGTGGGCAACCTCGAAAACCTCCGGCAGGCGGCGGGGCCGAACCACTCTGCTGCGACGACCGGCCTCGGCCACACGCGTTGGGCGACCCACGGCGCCGTCACCGAGCAGAACGCGCACCCGCTCGCCGGGTGCGAGCCCGAGCGCGTGTCGATCGTGCTCAACGGGATCGTCGAGAACTACCGCGAGGTGAGGGCGAGCCTCGCCGAGGAGGGCCACGCGTATCGCTCCGAGACGGATGCCGAGACCGTCACGCACCTCGTCGAGCGGCACTACGAAGGGGACCTCGTCGAGGCCGTCCGGAAGGCATTTGCGGAGCTCGAGGGGCACTTCGCGTTCGTCGTCATCCACCGCGATCATCCGGGCCTCCTCGTCGGGGCGCGGCACCAGGTGCCGCTCGTCGTCGGCGTGGGGCAGGACGAGATGTTCCTCGGCTCGAACGCGGCGGCGTTCCTGCGCGAGACGCGGGTCGTGCAGTTCCCCGGCGACGGCGAGATCGTCGCGATCACGCCGGAGGGGGCGAACTTCGTGGACGTCGAGGGCAAAGCGGTCGAGCACGAGCCGGTCGAGCTGGACTGGGACGACGAGGGCGCCGAGAAGGCCGGGTTCGAGACCTTCATGCTCAAGGAGATCTTCGAGCAACCCGAGGCGATCGCCGAGACGATCGGCGACCGGGTGCGCCACGGTACGCTCGTGCTCGAAGGGCTCGGCATGGACGACGACGAGATCCGGGACCTCCGCCGCATCGTCCTGCTCGCCTGCGGCACGGCGTACCACGCGTGCGTCGTCGGCCGCTACGTCATCGAGGAGTGGGCGCGGGTGCCGGTCGAGTTCGACATCGCGAGCGAGTGGCTATACCGCAACCCCGTGATCAACGAGCACGACCTCGTCATCGGGATCACGCAGTCCGGGGAGACCCGCGACACGATAGAGGCGCTCAAGCTCGCCCGCGAGAAGGGCGCGCGAACGGTGGCGATCACGAACATGATGGGCTCGCAGGTCACGCGCGAGGTGGACTCGGTGCTGTACACGCGTGCAGGCCTGGAGGTGTCGGTCGCGTCGTCGAAGTGCTTCACCGCGCAGGTCGCGCTCCTCTACCTCGTCGCGCTCAAGCTGGCGCAAATCCGTAAGACGCTGCCCGCCGGCGAGATCGAGTTCATCCTCGACTACGTCTACAAGCTCCCGCGCAAAGTCCAGGCCTTCCTCGAGGCGGACCACCCGATCGAGGAGATCGCCCGCCGCTACCACGACGCCCATTTCTTCCTCTACCTCGGGCGCCACATCGGCCTGCCTGTCGCGCTCGAGGGCGCGCTCAAGATGAAGGAGATCTCCTACATCCCGACCGAGGCGTACTCCGCGGGCGAGATGAAGCACGGGCCGATCGCCCTCCTCGACGAGCAGACGCCGGTCGTCGTCGTCGCGACGAACATCCACGTCTACGACAAGATCGTCTCGAACATCCAGGAGGTGCGGGCTCGCGGCGCGCATGTGATCGCGATCGCGACGGACGGCAACGAGGACATCCAGCACCACGCCGACGACGTGATCTACGTGCCGAAGACGCCGGCCTTCCTCCAGGTCGTGCTCGCCATCCTCCCGCTGCAGCTCCTCGCGTATCGCATCGCCCGGCTCCGCGGCCTCAACGTCGATCAGCCGCGGAACCTCGCGAAGACCGTCACCGTCGAGTAACGCCCCGCCGCGTACGCTTGCCCCGTGAGCCACGAGCCTCCGGTGCAGGCGCCGCCGTACAGCACGTCCCGCGTCCGCGCTCTACGACTGCCCGCACGTCGTGAGGACGAGGACGTCGTCGTGGTCGAGGAGCCGCTCGAGATCCGGATCGGCGGCGAGCCGGTCGCCGTCACGATGCGGACGCCGGGTCACGACGAGGAGCTCGCGCTCGGCTTCTGCCTCACCGAGGGCCTCGAGCCCACGAGCGCGCGCGTGCCCGACGACCTGGCCGCGAACACCGTGGACGTGGACGCGAGCGGCTTCGACCCCGACCGCCTGCGCCGGCACTTCTACACCTCGTCCTCGTGCGGTGTCTGCGGCAAGGGGGCGATCGAGGCGGTGCGCGTCGCGGCGCCGCGCGTCGAGAGCGCGCTCGAGGTGGAGGAGGCCGTGGTCGCCTCGCTTCCGGCCCGGCTGCTCGAAGCGCAGGCGGCCTTCGCCGCAACGGGCGGCTTGCACGCGACCGGCCTCTTCACCGCGGACGGCGAGCTCGTCCTCGCCCGCGAGGACGTGGGGCGGCACAACGCGCTGGACAAGGTCGTCGGGCGGGCGTTCCTCGACGGCCTGCTCCCCCTCGCGAACCACGTCCTCTGCGTCAGCGGGCGGCTCTCGTTCGAGCTCGTGCAGAAGGCCTCCCTGGCCGGCTGCCCCGTCCTCGTCGCGGTCGGTGCGCCGTCGTCCCTCGCGGTCGAACTCGCCGAGGATCGCGGCGTGACGCTCTGCGGCTTCGTCCGCGACGGGCGCGTCACCGTCTACACCGAGCCGTGGCGGATCGTCTAGCGGCGACGGGGATCCTCCTCGTCGGCGGCGCGTCGGAGCGCTTCGGCTCGCCGAAGGCGCTCGCGACGATCGGCGGCGAGACGCTCGCGGAGCGAGGCAGGCGGCTGCTCGAGGAGACGTGCGCGGAGGTCCTCGCGGTCGGCAAGGCGACCGACGAGCTGGAGCTCCCGTTCTCCGTGCACGACGACGGCGCCGAGGAGCGGGCTCCGGTCTTCGGCCTGCTCGCGGGGCTGCGGGCGTCGGCGCACGACGTCGCGCTCGTGCTCCCCGTCGACTGCCCACTCGCCACGCCCGACGCGCTGCGGCAGCTCGTCGAGGCCGGCGCGACGCCGCAGACGGGCCCGCTCCCGGGTGTCTACACAAAGGCGATGCTGCCCGAGCTGGAGGCCCGGATCGCGCGCGGTGAGCTCTCGCTGCGGGGCGTCAACGAGCGGGTCCTCGAGCTCGACGAGACCCTCCTGCTCAACGTCAACACGCGCAACGACCTCCTGCTCGCCGCCGTCGCCGACTGGGCGCGGGAGACCGACGACGTGCGGGCGGTCGTGCTCGTCGGCTCGTACGCCCGCCAGGACACGCCCGCAGACCGCTGGTCCGACCTCGACGTGCTCCTCCTCGTCGACGAGCCGGACCGGTACGCGGCAGACGCCGAGTGGGTCGGACGCTTCGGCGACCCCGTCCTCACGTTCCTCGAGCCGACCTCGGTCGCGGAGCGCGTGGAACGACGCGTGCTCTACGACGACGGCGTCGACGTCGACTTCCCGCTGCTCGACGCCGCCGCGGTGCGTGAGGTCGCGGCCGTCCCCGGCGTGGGCACGGTCCTCTCGCGCGGCTACCGCGTGCTGCACGACGAGATCGGGGTCGCGGAGCTGCTCGCACAGGCGGCGGTCCCCGAGCCGCGGGAGCTCCCCGACAACGCGGCGTTCACGCAGCTCGCGAGCGACTTCTGGCACCACGCGCTATGGACGGCAAAGAAGCTTCGCCGGGGCGAAGTCTTCACCGCGCTCTCGTGCCTCGACGGGTACGTCAAGTGGCGCCTCGTGACGATGCTCGAGTGGCACGCACGCGCGGTCGACCCGTCTGCCGACACGTGGCACGACGGCCGCTTCCTCGAGCGCTGGGGAGACCCGGGTGCCCTGGCCGCGCTCGAGCGAGCGTACGCGCACTACGACGTCCGCGACGTCGCGCGCGCGCTGTGGGAGACGATCGACCTCTTCCAGGGACTCGAGGAGGAGACGGCCGGGCGCCTGGGCCTCGCCGTCGAGCTCGACCATCCCGACCTGCGGCGACGCATCGCGGAGGTCGTCCCCGATCCGCGCCCCACGTCTACCCTCTGGCCGTGATCCGGCTCGCCCTCGCCCTCGCCTCGCTCGCGCTCGTCGCCGGCTGCGGCGACGAGGAGGACAAGGCCGTCGGCGGGGAGACGACCACCGGCACCGCCCAGACGGCCGACCTCCGCGTCTACTTCCTTCGCGAGGCCGAGGTCTGGCCCGTGCGCCGCCAGATCGAGACGACGGGCGGCGAGGGGACCGCGGCGATCGCTGCGCTCCTTCAGGGACCGACGGCGCAGGAGAAGGCCGACCTCGATCTGTCCACGGCAATCCCGGAGACCGACGAGGACGTCGAGGTCACGATCGAGGACGGCGTCGCCGAAGTCCAGCTCGACGTCCAGCTGTCGCAGCCGGGTCTCGCGCAGGTCGTCTACACGCTCTCCCAGCTCCCAGGGGTCGAGCGCATCGAGGTGCAGGAACGATTCCTCACCCGCGCCGACTTCGAGGAGCAGACGCCGGCAATCCTCGTCGAGTCGCCGCTCGCCTACGAGGACGTCGCGAGCCCACTCCAGGTCACGGGCACGGCGAACACCTTCGAGGCGAACTTCGAGTACGAGCTCACGGATACCGACGGCAAGATCGTCGACGAGAGCTTCGTCACCGCGACCTCGGGCACGGGGACGCGCGGGACGTTCGACTTCACGACGGATGCGTTCACCGTGCCCTTCGACGGTGTCGGGGCGCTGATCGTGTTCGAGCGCTCGGCGGAGGACGGCTCGCGGATGAACCTCGTCGAGATCCCGCTTCGGATGACGCGGTAACCCCGCGCGCCTCTCTATCCTCGGGTCATGCCCGACGCTCCGTGGCGGTGCTCCGAGTGCGGAACGGTCAACGAGCCGGTCGCGAACTCGTGCCGCACGTGCGGCAGGTGGCCGAGCCTGTTCGACCTCCAGGACAGCCTCGTCGAGGACGTCGAGCGTGAGGATGCGCGCGCGCCCGCCCCGAGCGCGACCTTCCCCGCGGAGGCGACCGTCCTCGAGCCGGAGACCTTCGAGCCGGAGGTCTTCGAGCAGGACGCCTACGAGGAGCCGGAGCCGCTCGAGGCGGATCCGTACGAGTCCGATCCGGACGCAATCGAGAGCGACGACGATGGCACGCCCGAGCGCTCCCGGGGCCGCCGGCTGGCGTCCTTCATCGTCCCGATCGCGTTCGCCATCTACGTCGTGATCTCGGTCGTGTTCGGCGACCGCTGACGGCGCCTACGCGCCATAGCGCACCTCGCCCGACTCGAGCGTTCGCACCTCGCCCGAAGCCGTCTCGACCTCGAGGCGCCCGTCGCGGAGGACCTGCAGCGCGAGCGCGGCCTCGCCGTCCACGGTGATCCGGCGACCGCGAAGGAAGTCTCGCGCTCCGAGCTCGCTGTAGAGATCGGCGAGGCCACCGTGGCGCCAGCCGTCGTAGATGCGCTCGAGGCGGAAGAGCAACGAGCCCAGGAGCGCGGCACGATCGTGCTCGCGGCCTGTCACGGTCCGCAGCGAGCCGGGAGGGGTCGGCGCGTCGAGCGGCAGCTCCTCGCGCGACTGGTTGACGTTGATGCCGATGCCGACGACGACCGTCCCGTCGGACAGCTGGGAGATGATCCCCGCGACCTTGCTCCGGTTGACCATGACGTCGTTGGGCCACTTGACCTGCGCCGTCAGCTCGGTCGCGCCCTCGATCGCCTCGGCGGTCGCCAGCGCCGCGACGAGCGAGAGCTCGGGCAGATGGCGCTCGCGGGGCGGGTGCAGCATGACCGACACGAGGAGCGAGCTCGTCCGCGGTGCCTCCCAGCGCCTGCCGAAGCGGCCGCGGCCACCGGTCTGGTGGTCGGTCGCCGCCACCGCTCCCTCGGGCAGCCCGGAGCCGAGCAGCAGGAGCTGCGTCGATTCGCACTCCTCCTCGTACACGTACGGCTTCCCGAAGCGGCCTCGGAGATGCCGGTCGACCGCCTCGAAGGCGAGCGTGTCCGCCGCCGTCGCGTTCATCGAGCGGCGGCGCGCACGGCGGGGCGGATCGGCTCGACCCGCACCGCGCTGACCTTGAACTCGGGGGTGCCGATCAGCGAGTCTCCGACGTCGTGCGTGAGCCAGTTCACCTTCTGCTCCGCGAAGTGCAGCGCCATCCACACGAGGCCGGGGTACACCCGGTCCGTGACGTGCGCCTCGGCCTCGAGCACGCCCCGGCGTGAGACGAGCCGCGCGAGGTCGCCGTGGGTGAGCCCGAGCGCTGACGCGTCCTCGGCGGAGATCTCGAAGAACGGCGCCTGCTGCTTGTCCGTGATCCCGGACTCGCGCATGGTCATGTTGGCCGAGTTGTAGTGGTACAGCGTGCGGCCGGTCGAGAGGACGAGCGGGAACTCCGAGTCCGGCTCCTCGATCGGGAGCTGGTACTCGACGGGATAGAACTTCCCGCGACCGCCTTGTCGGGCGGGTCGCGGGGCGTGCAGGAACGGCGTCCCGGGATGCCCGATCTCCGGCGCGGGCCACTGGACCCCGTTCTCCTCGAGCCGCTCGTAGCGGATGCCGTACCAGGGCGGAGCCAGGTCGGCGAGCTCATTCCACACGTCCTCCGCGCCTCGGTACTCCGGCCAGTGGACGCCGAGTGCCTTCGCCAGCAGGATCACGATGTCGAGGTCGAGCTTCGCCTCGCCGGGAAGCGGCGCGGCCGCGCGCACGCGGCTGACGCGGCGCTCCGTGTTCGTGAACGTGCCGTCCTTCTCCGCGAAGCTCGAGGCGGGGAGGACGACGTGGGCGTGCTTCAGCGTCATGTCGTGGAGGAAGATGTCCTGGGTGACGAGGAAGTCGAGCTTCCCCAGGCCCTCCTCGACGTGGCGGGCGTTCGGCTCGGTCTGCGCAGGGTTCTCGCCGACGAGCACGAGCGCTCGCACGCGCCCGTCGTGGAGCCCGCTCATCATCTGGTCGAGCCGGTAGCCCGGGGTCTCGGGAACCTCGGCCCCCCACGCCTCGGAGAACTTGCGGCGCAGCTCCGGATCGTCCACGGACTGGTAGCCGGGGAGGTACATCGGGTTCGCGCCCGAGTCGTTCAGCCCCTGCACGTTGTTCTGGCCGCGGAGCGCGTTCAGCCCCGTGGACTCGTACCCGAGGTGGCCGGTCATGAGCACGAGGTTCGAGAGCGACCAGACGTTGTCGACGCCGCACGCGTGCTCCGTGATCCCGAGCGTGTAGAAGACCGCCGCGTGCCGCTCCGTCGCGTACTCGCGGGCGGTCGCGCGAATGTCCTCGGCCGGGACCCCGGTCACCTTCTCCGCGTCCTCGGGGGTGTAGCGGGCGAGGACCTCGCGCAGCGCCTCGAAGTCCTCGGTGTGGTCACGGATGTACGTCTCGTCCTCGAGGCCTTCGGCGAGGATCGTGTTCATCATCGCGTTCAGCAGCCACACGTCCGTGCCCGGCCTCAGCTGGAGGTGTCGGTGCGCAATCTTCGTCAGCCAGATCTTCCGCGGGTCCACGACCACGAGCTTCGCGCCGTCGCGCACGGCCTTCTTGATCCTCAGCGCGAGCACGGGATGCGCCTCGGTCGTGTTCGACCCGATCACGAAGAGGAAGCGGGCACGCTCGATCTCGGCGATCGAGTTGCTGCTCGCTCCTCTGCCCAACGACCTGACCAGGCCGTAGAGAGTGGGACCGTGTCAGGTCGACTCGCAGGAGTGGACGGAGTTCGTCCCCACCCCCGTTCGCGCCAGCTTCTGGACGAGGTAGTTCTCCTCGTTGGTCAGGCGTGAGCTGGTGAGGAAGCCGACCGACTGGGCGCCGTGCTCTGCGACCACCTTCCGGATGCCCGCGGCCGCGGTCTCGAGCGCGTGCTCCCAGGTCGTCCGATGGAGCTCTCCGTCCTCGCCGCGGACGAGCGGATGCGTCAGGCGGTCCGGGTGGTGGACGAAGTTGAACGAGAAGCGGCCCTTGACGCAGAGGTTGCCCTCGTTCGGGAGGTACTCGTCCTTCGACGTCACCTTCACGACGTGCTTCGTCTCCGGATCGAGGTTGAGGTCGATCTGGCAGCCGACGCCGCAGTACGTGCACGTCGTCCGGACCTGCTCGAGCTGACGCTCCGGCGTCCGCGTCCCCTGCTCGAACTTCTCGTAGATCGCCCCGGTGGGGCAGACGGACAGGCAGCCGCCGCAGAGCTCGCACTCGGTGTCGAGCCAGGACCGCTCCCAGGTTGGGACGATCCTCGCCTCGCCGCCCCGTCCCTCGAGCGAGAGCGCCGAGCACTGCATGACCTCCTGCGTGTAGCGGACGCAGCGGTTGCAGAGGATGCACGCGTCCGGGTCGTAGCCCATGAGCTGATTGCGATCCTCGTAGGGCGCGCGCTTCGCGTCAGGGAGCACGAGGGGCGTCGTCGCGCCGAGCTCGTTCGCGAGGTCGAGGAGCTCGTTCGGGCGACCGCCGGGCGATGCGTTCAGGTGCTCGGAGAGGAGCATCTCGGTCAGCGTCCGCTGGAAGCCCGTGATCGGACCGTTCGTGGAGACGGCCATCCCCTCGGTGACGCGGGTCGCACAGGCAGGCAGCGGCCGCGGCGCGCCCTCGACCTCGACGACGCACATCCTGCAGCCGCCGTACGGGTCGAGCTTCTCGTCGTGGCAGAGCGTGGGGATGAATGTGCCGTGCCGGGCGGCCGCATGGACGAGCAGCTCTCCCTCCGGAGCCGCCACCGTCCGGCCGTCGAGCGTGAACTCGACCATGCCTGTCACTGTATCCGTGCCTTCTCGAGCGGTGCGAACAGCTCGGGCCACCAGCGCATCGCGTTCCGCACCGGGATCGGGGAGGCCTGGCCGAGCCCGCAGATCGACGTCTTCTCCATCGCGAGCAGCCACTCGTCGACCTTCTCCCGCGACATCGGGGAACGCCCGTGCTCGAGCTCTTCGCACAGATGGTGGAGCGCACGGTTCCCGATCCGGCAGGGAGTGCACTTCTGGCACGACTCCTCGGCGAAGAAGCGCATCGTCTCGCCGAGCAGCCGGAGCGGGGAGTACGTCCGCGGGAAGACCTGGAGCGCAGCCGACCCGACTCCGGCGCCGTACCCGGCGAGCCCGTCCCGCGTCAATGGGACGTCGAGCGCGTTTGGGGGGAGGATCCCGCTCGCGGCGCCGCCCGGGACGATCGCTCCCACCTCGCCCGTGAAGCCACCCGCGTGCTCGTCCACGAGCTCGCGCGTCGTGATCCCGTTCGGCGCCTCGTAGCACCCGGGTCTCCCAACCGCCCCCGAGACCGACCAGAGCCGTGTCCCCGGCGCTCCCCGGCGCCCGAGCGCCGCCCACCACTCGCCGCCGCGTTGGAGGATCGCCGGGACGTGCGCGAGTGTCTCGACGTTGTTGATGAGCGTCGGCCGCCCGAGGTAGCCGACCTGCGCGGGGAACGGGGGCCGCAGGCGCGGCATCGCTCGTCGGCCCTCCATCGACTCGAGCATGGCCGACTCCTCGCCGGCGATGTACGCACCCGCACCGACGACGAGCTCGAGCGCGCGCGCCTCGAGCAGGCCCGCCTCCCGGAACTCCCGGATCGCCTGCTCGAGCCTCGCACGCGAGGTCGCGTATTCCTCCCGCAGGTAGACGAAGCCCGCCTCGGCCTGCGCGAAGCGCATCGCGATCAGCGTCGCCTCGACCAGGAGGTGCGGACGAAGCTCCATCACGTACCGGTCCTTGATCGTCCCCGGCTCGCCCTCGTCGGCATTCACGACGACCGAGCGCGGGGTCGGCTGTTGGGAGACGACCTCCCACTTGAGCCCGGTCGGGAAGCCGGCGCCGCCGTAGCCGCTAAGCCCTGACGCCTTGAGCTCCTCGACGATTTGCTCGGGCGGTGGGAGCTCGCGGAGCAGCTCGAGGCCGCCGCGCGCCTCGTAGTCCGCGAGGGTCTCGTCGCGCGTCCCCAGCCCGATCGCCGGCCCGTCGTTCGTCGAGTGCGTCACGGTCGGGACGATCTCGTCCCCGCGGGTCAGGACCGGGGCCAGGTCGCAGTGCCCGAGGCACGCGACCTCGATGGCTCCCGGGTTCTCCTCGAGCAGCCGCCGCGCACCGAAGCAGTCGCAGATCGGCCCCGTGCAGACACGCGTGACCTCGACCGGGAGCTGCAGGAAGGAGTAGAAGGACACGACCTCGTGCACCTCGCCGCGGCGGATCGACATGTGATCGGCGAGCGCGTCCGACAGCTCGGGAGTGATCGGGCCGACCTCGCGGCGCACGCGGCCGAGGTTGTCCAGCAGGCTCGTCCGCTCGCGCGGGAGCTCTCCGAGCAGCGATGCGAACTGCAAGACCCCCACGTGCCGAGTCTACGGCCCGCGCCCGCAAGGGGTTGCGTCCAGGCGTACAGGGATTGGCCCGAGCGTCCGATACAGGACCCATGCACCGCACCACCGTCGAGATCGACCTCGACGCGTTCCACGCCGCCGAGACCAACCTGGGGACGCGCGGCTTCAAGGAGACGCTCAACCGCGCGCTCGAGGACGTCAACCGGCGGGCGGCCCTCGACCGTGCTGTTCGCTACGTCGAGGACGGGCGTGAGAGCGTCCCGCGGTGGGACGTCCTCGACCGGTCGCGGCACCCGCGCGAGGCGCGATGACCCTCTACCTCGCGGACAGCTCGATCTGGTCCGGTCGTCGCCGCACCGAGGCGGGCGACCTGTCGCGTCGCTTCGTCGACCGGCTGCGCCGGAGCGAGATCGCGACCTGCGTCCCGGTGGCGCTGGAGGTCCTCACAGGCCCGGCCGACGGCGAGGCCTACGTGCGGGACTGGACGAGGCTCTGGGGGCAGCTCCACTGGCTGCCGCTCCGCGAGCGCGCGACGGGCCGTGCCCTCGAGGTGCAGAGCGAGCTCGCGCTCGCGGCGCCCGGCGCGCACCGCCACAGCCTCTCCCACTTCCTCATCGCGGCCTGTGCAGAGGATGCCGGGGCGGAGGTCGTCCTCTGGCACTGGGACCCGGACCTCGCGGCGATCTGCGAGCACACGGGTCAGCCGCACGAGCTCGTGACGCCGCCGGCTCAGATCGCCGCGAGCCGTCGCTCGCACGGGAACGGCGGCGCGAGGCCCGCGCTCATTCGTCCCCCGGGGCACGCCGAAGGCGCTTGACCTCGCCGCGCCGGCGCTTTCGAGCGAGCCGTCGCTCCCGCCCGGCCGAAGTGGGCGTCGTCGGCACGCGGCGCCGCGGCACGGCGAGTGCCTCGCGGAGCTTCTCGACGAGGCGGTCCGTCGCGAGCTCGCGGTTCCGGAGCTGACTCCGCTCGTCCTGCGCGACCGCGCGTAGCACCGGCCCGGCACGCTCGACGACGCGGCGCTTCTGGCGGTCCGAGAGCGCCGTCGAGGCCTCCACGTCCAGCAGCGCCTCGACCCTCGTCGACGACTTCTGCGCATGCTGCCCGCCCGGCCCGCTCGAGCGCGAGACGCGGATCTCGATCTCCTCGACGGGGAGGAGGACGGAGCGTGTGACGCGGATCCGCTCCGGCCCCGGCGAAGCCGGCGCCATCGCTATTGGTCGCCTCCGTCCAGCCTACGGCTCATAGACTCCGGCTCCATGGCGTGCATTCTGCTCGACGTCGACGGCGTGCTCCACGTCTCCGGAGTGCCGATCCCGGGTGCCGCCGACGCCGTCGCCGAGCTCCGCTCGAGCGGACATCTCTTGCGGTTCGTGACGAACAACTCGACGCGTCCCCGCTCGCGCCTCGCGAGCGAGCTCCGTGAGATGGGCTTCCTGCTCGAGGACGACGAGCTGCAGACGACGCCCGGCGCGGCCGCGCGAGAGCTCTCGGGGAAGCGCGTCTTCGCCCTCGTGATGGCCGCCATCGTCCCCGACCTCGACCGCCTCGAGCTCGTCGGAGACGACGTCGACGCGGTGCTGATCGGAGGCTGCGACGAGACGGTCGAGCCGAACCAGGTCTTCAGCTACATGAACCTCGCCCGCGCGTTCGAGGAGATCCGCCTCGGTGCCGCCTTCTACTGCCTGCACAAGAACAAGTGGTGGCAGACGAGCCGCGGTCCGATGCTCGATGCCGGCGGGTTCGTCGCAGGGCTCGAATACGCGACGGGCGTCGAGGCGACCGTCCTCGGGAAGCCGAGCCCGTCCTATTTCGCGGCCGCGCTCGACGCGCTCGACGCGGAGCCCGAGCTCACCTGGCTCGTGACCGACGACGTCGAGGCCGACGTCCGCGGTGCGCGCCTCTTCGGGATGCGCACGGCGGTGGTGCGCACCGGGAAGTTCCGCCCGGAGACGTTGGAGACCACCGACGCGTCGCCGGACATCATCGTCTCGTCGCTCGCCCAGTTTCCCGCGCTGCTCGAGCAGGACCTGAGCGGCGGGCTCGCGCGGTGAAGGTCGGTGTCGACCTCATCGAGATCGACCGCGTTCGCCGCGCGCTCGAGCGGCCGCGCTTTCGCGAGCGCTGCTTCACACCGGCGGAGCGGGAGTACTGCGACTCGCGGGCGAATCCGGCTGAGAGCTACGCCGCGCGGTTCGCGGGCAAGGAGGCGGTGGGGAAGGCGCTCGGCTGCGGCGTCCGCTTCACCTGGAAGGAGGTCGAGATCGTCGGCAGGCCGAAGCCGAGCGTGCGGCTGACCGGCCGTACCGCCGCGTTCGCCGCGAAGGTGCGCGCGGGCGCGATCGACCTCTCGATGACGCACTCGCGCGAGCTGGCCGCGGCGATCTGCGTCGTCTCCCCGCGCGATGCCTGAGCGACGCACGGTGGACGGCCAAGATGACGCGGACGCGAAGCGTCCGCCTTCAGAGGTCTTCGCGCGATCGGGATCTGCCTCTGCAGATCCCGATCCTGCGCACTACTCGGAACCGCTGTACACGGCGGAGGAGATGCGCAGCGCCGAGGAGCGCTACCCCGGCTACCCGGAGTCGATCCCGGAGCTGATGGAGCGAGCAGGGACCGCGGTCGCGCGGGAGGCGATGGCCGCATACCCGGACGCGCGCCGCTTCGCCTGCGTCTGCGGAGGCGGCTCGAACGGCGGGGACGGCCGCGTGGCCGCGCGCGTCCTGCGCGAGGCGGGGCGCGAGGCGAACGAGGCCCAGGAGGTCGCGGGATACGACGTCGTCGTCGACGCTCTCTTCGGCACCGGCTTCCGCGGTCAGCCGCGACCCGAGGCCGCCGCCCTGATCGAGCGGGTCAACGCGGTCGACGCTCCCGTCGTCTCCGTCGACCTGCCGTCCGGCGTCGACGCCTCCACCGGCGAGGTCGCGGGGGCCGCCGTCGAGGCCGACCTCACGGTCACCTTCCACGCATGGAAGGTCGGGCTCGCGATCGCGCCGGGCCGCTTTCGCGCAGGGCAGGTGGTCGTTGCGGACATCGGGCTCGCCCCGCTGGAGACGGAGCACCGGCTGGCGACCCCGGAGCTCCTTCGGCTCGTGCCGCTGCGGAGCGCCGGCGACACGAAGTACACGGCCGGCGCTGTCCTGGTGGTCGGGGGTCAGCCCGGGATGACGGGGGCCGCATGCCTGTCCGCCCTCGCGGCGCTGCGTGCCGACGCCGGCTACGTGACCGTCGCCGTCCCGGCCGAGTCGCTGGCGGTGATCGAGGCGCTCGCGCTCGAGCCCGTGAAGATCGGGTGGACGGAGGAGACTGCCCTCCAGACGATCGTCGCGGCCAGCGAGCGTGCTCGCTCGCTCGCGCTCGGGCCGGGCCTCGGACGTGGAGACGCGCGGCGGGCGCTCGTCCGCGATCTCCTGCGCACGGTCGAGCTCCCGGCCGTCGTCGACGCGGACGCGCTCGACGGGTTCGAGCCGGTCGAGCGGGCCGCCCCGACGGTGTTGACGCCGCACGCCGGCGAGCTCGCGCGCCTGCTCGGGACGGACACGGATTTCGTCGGCGAGCATCGGCTCGAGGCCGCCCGCTCGGCGGCCGAGCGCTTCGGCGCGGTCGTCCTCCTCAAGGGGCCGGACACGATCGTCGCGGCGCCGGGCGGGAGCGTCGTCGTGTGCGACCTCGGCCCGCCCGCACTCGCGACCGCGGGAACGGGCGACGTGCTCACGGGGATCCTCGCCGCGTTCCTCGCGAAGGGCCTCGATGCGCAGACGGCGGCTGCGGCTGCGGCCGTCGCTCACGCCCGTGCCGCCCAGCTCGT
>DASSCD010000048.1:0-4004 GCA_035698005.1 Gaiellaceae bacterium
CGTGCGCGATGACGCGGGGCTGATCAACCAGGCGATCGAGCGCTTTCAGGCCATGGGCCTCGACTGGCACGCGCAGCAGTCTCGTGACCTGGCCCGGGGCGCCAGTCGCTAGCCACGATGTATCCGCGAGGCCTGCGCCTCATCGCATGACTACGTGTTGGGACGCGAGCGCCGCGGAACGACCGCGAGCCGGTCGCCCACCGGCACGACGTCGATCGTCGCGCCGTAGTGGCGCTCGATCGCGTCCTCGCTGAGCACGTCCACGGGCGCGCCGTCGGCGACGACGCGCCCCGTGTCGAGCAGCACCATCCGGTCCGCGTACTGCGCGGCCAGCGTGAGGTCGTGCATCGCGGCGAGGAGCGTGAGACCGGACTCCGCGCGCAGGGAGTCGAGGAGCTCGAGTGCCTGCTGCTGGTGGCCGATGTCGAGCGCCGCGGTCGGCTCGTCGAGGAGCACGATGCGCGCCTCCTGGGCGAGCGCCCTCGCGACGACGACCCGCTGCTTCTCGCCGCCCGAGAGCGTGCCGAGGGTCCGCGTGCCGTAGTCGAGGACGTCGAGGCGGGCGAGCGCGCGGGCGGCGGCCTCGCGGTCGCGGGCGCCCTCCTTCGCGAGCGGGCCGAGGTGCGGCGTGCGGCCGAGCAGCACGTACTCGGCCACGGTCATCCACGGCGGCGTCGAGGGATCCTGTGGGACGACCGCGACGAGCCGCGAGAGCTCTGCGCGGTGCAGCTCCTCGCTCGAGCGGCGATCGAGCCGGATGGAGCCGCGGTAGGGGACGAGCCGCGCGATCGCGCGGAGCAGCGTCGTCTTCCCTGCGCCGTTGGGGCCGATCAGAGCGACCCACTCGCCCTTGGACACCGTGAGGTCGACGCCGTCGACGACGGGCCGTCCTCCGAGCTCGACGGTGACGCCGGCGAGCTCGATCACGGCCCCACCCGTGTGGAGCGGAGGACCAGCGCGAAGAAGGGCGCGCCGCAGAACGCGGTGACGACGCCGAGCGGGATCTCCGCCGGGGAGAGCGCCGTGCGCGCGACGACGTCCGCCAGCACGAGGAAGCCCGCGCCCACGATCGCCGACAGGGGCAGGAGCGCGCGGTAGCCGATCCCGGCGACGAGCCGGATCGCGTGCGGGACGATGATCCCCACGAACCCGATGAGGCCCGTGACGGCGACCGCGGCCGCCGTGCCCAGGGTGGCCGCGACGACGAGCGCGAGCCGCACGCGCCCCACGTGGACGCCGAGCGCCGCCGCCTCGTCGTCCCCGAGCGCGAGGACGTCGACGACGCGCCGCAGCGCGAGGATCACGACCGCCGCGACGGCGACGTACGGGAGGATGAGGACGACGTCGGTCCAGCCCGTGCTCGGGATGTTCCCGAGGATCCACGTGTACACCTGCTGGAGCGTGTCGGCGTTCTGCTGCTGGAGGAACGTCTGCCAGGCGGTGAAGAACGCGGCCACGGTCACGCCCGCGAGCACGAGCGTCGCGGCGTCGCGCTCGCGCCTCGCCGAGCGGCCGACCGCGTACGTGAGCACGACCGCGACGGTCCCGCCGAAGAAGGCGGCCACGGGAAGGGCGCGCTGGCCCCGCAGGCCATCCGGGAGATACGCGATCGCGATGGTCGCGCCGAGGCCGGCTCCCGCGGCCACGCCGAGCAGGTACGGGTCGGCGAGCGGGTTCCGGAACACGCCCTGGTACGTCGCCCCGGCGAGGGCGAGCATCCCGCCCACGAGCGCGCCGAGCACGACCCGCGGCACGCGGATCTCCCACAGGATCGCCTCCTCCGTCGGCGTCAGCGACGAGGCCGCACCCGGGATGTGGAGCTTGGCGGCCGCCGACTCGAGAATCGCGCCGACGCCGAGGTCGATCGGCCCCACGACGACCCCGGCGACGAGCGAAACGACGAGGAAGGCCACGGCGCCACCGGCCCACAGCGGCGTGAGCCCTCGGGCGCGGACTTCGGACGCCGCTGCGGCGGTCGCGGTCACCCGTCCCTACTGCAGCCGGGCGAGCGCCGATGACATCGCCCGGAAGAAGCTCACGAGCCTCGGCCCCCAGCGGGACGCGATCGCGTCGTCGATTCGGACGATCGAGCCCGTCCGGACCGCGCTGATCCGGTCCCAACCCGGCCTGGTTGCGACGGTCGAGGGCTTCTGGCCACAGCAGACGCCGTCCGCGAGGACGATCACGTCCGGGCTGGCGGCGACGACGTACTCGGCCGAGAGCTGCGGGTAGCCGGTTCCGGTCGAGTCGGCGGCGTCCGCGATGTTCCGCATCCCGAGCGCCGCGTAGACCTTCCCCACGAACGTCTTCGAGGTTGCCGAGAAGAGGTCGGGGTCGAGCTCGTGGTACACGGAGAGCCGGGCGCCCGTCGGCTGTGAGGCCCGCACCATCTTGCCGATCGCCGTGCGCATCTTCGCGATCAGCGCTCTCGCCTCCGCCGCGTGGCCCGTGAGGAGCCCGAGCTGGCGGATCTGCGTGTAGGCGCCGCCGAACGAGCGGGCGCCGTCGTGGTGGACGACGGTGATGCCGAGTTTGCGCAGCGCCGTCGAGAGGCCCTTCGGGTCGTACGCGATGACGACCAGGTCCGGGCGGTAGGCGGCGATCGCCTCGACGTTCGGCGTGAAGCCGGAGAGCTTCGTCCGCGGCGCCGCCTTCGGATAGTCGGAGCGATCGTCCACGGCGATCACCTGCTTCCCGGCGCCGACCGCGAACAGCGACTCCGTGGCCGTTGGCGACAGGGATACGATGCGGCGCGGCTTCTTCGCCATCGTGACGGCGCCGGCCGGCGTGGTGATCGTGACCGGGAACTGCGCGGGGCGGGCGTCGGGGCCGGCGGCGGCGCTCTGGACGAGCAGGACGAGCGACGCCACCACCGCGACGGCGACGAGCGTTGACGAGCGAAGCACCTGAATCCTCCTTCCGCGAGGGGTTCGGCTATGGGGAGCGCGACAGGTCTTCTGACTCGGGGCTCCCTCCTCCGCCGCCTTCCCGGCTCGCGCCAGTGGCTTCGTGGCGGGGAGCGTCTCCCCTCACAGCGGCGGGACCGTCCCGGACTCGCACCGGGTTCCCTCACCGCGCTCCTGGTTCGGTGGCCGAGCCTATCATCGGACGGTGTCCGGGCACGTCGTCCGACTGTGGCTCCCCGTCGTCCTCTGGGCGGCGCTGATCTTCGCCTTCTCGTCGGTGCCCGACCTCGGGACCGGGCTCGGCGGCTGGGATCTCGTCCTGCGAAAGATCGCGCACGCGGCCGAGTACGCGGTGCTCGGCGCGCTTCTCGCGCGCGCGCTCGGGAAGCCGGGCGTCGCTGTGCTCGCAGGCGTGCTGTACGCAGTCAGCGACGAGGTCCACCAGCTGTTCGTCCCCGGTCGGCTCGGTTCCCCGATCGACGTCGCCATCGACGCCGTCGGTGTGGTCGCCGGCGTCCTCCTCTGGGAGCGGGCTGCGCGGACGCGAAGGCTCGCATGAGCGCGGGACGCGCCGTCGCCATCGACCTCGACGGTGCCCTCGGCGACACGCGCCCGCTTTGGAGCGCGTGGCTGTCGTCGGCCGCGCCGATCCTCGGCGTCGATCCCGAAGCGCTTCCCGCGGACCGCGGCGAGGCCGCCGCCGAGCTCGACCGGCGCGGCGGCGGCAACTGGCGCACGCTGCTCGAGCGGTTCAGCGAGGAGCGGGCGCCGGTCTACCTGCGCCGCGACGCAGCCGCGGCGGCGGCGCTCCGCGCGATCGCCGCGGACGACCGCGCGATCGGGGTCTTCACCGACGCGCCGGAGACGCTCGCGCGCGTGGCCCTCGCCCAGCTCGGGGCGGATCGACGCGTGGCGGCACTCGAGACCGGGGAGGGCGCCCTCGAGCGCCTGCTCGCCCGGCTCGGCGCCGACGCCGTCGTCGTCCGCACCCGCGCCGAGCTCGACCTCCGCCCTGCGTAGAATTCGGCACATGGAGAAGCCCGCCGACGTCGGCGACCGCCAGCTCGACGCGCTCCTCGAGCGCCTCGACCGCATCGC
>DASSCD010000049.1:0-5101 GCA_035698005.1 Gaiellaceae bacterium
CCGAGCAGCGGCCGTCCGCGCGCGCCGAACGCCCGCCGCGTCGCCGGCCCGACCTTGCCGTCCGACGCGAGGCCCTTCGCTCGCTGGAAGCGGAGGAGCGCGCCGCTCGTGGCCGGCCCGCGGACGCCGTCGATCGGCCCCGGGTCGAACCCGTGAGCGCGCAGCGCGACCTGCAGCGCGGCCACGCGAGCGTTGCCCGCGAACGACTCGGGTGCCAGTCCCAGGACGCCCAGCAGCAACGCGACGCCGACGACGGCGAAGCGACGCATGAGCGAGCTGTTCGCGCTCTGTCGGCGTCGTCCTCCCGCGTCGGGGCAGCGCGGAGGGCCGGGTACAATCCCCCGGCTGCCTTCCCCGGTAGCTCAATTGGCAGAGCATCCGGCTGTTAACCGGAGGGTTGTTGGTTCGAGTCCAACCCGGGGAGCTGCGACCTACCGCGGGCGCGGAGAATCGACGCGGGCGCCGATCGGCGCCCGCGTGCCGAAGCTCGGTGGAGAGAGGGCTCGTTCCCGTTCCCGGTTCCAGCCACGCGACATGCCGCCGGTGCGGCGCCCCGCCATGACTCGCTAGCGAACGGGGAACGAGAAGCGCGTCGTCACGGACTTGCCGCCCGAGCGCACGACGATCGATCCTCGCAGCGCCGTGCCCCGTGAGCCCGCGGGTACGCGCAACGAGCAGCGCCCCTTCCCGGCGGAGACCTTCCCGACGGCCGGGAGCGACTTCCCGGCCACCCGAACGGCGCAGGTCGCCGAGCCCGACGTGATCCCGCGCGCGGTGTCGGATCTCCGGACCGGCACGACGACGCTGAACGCCCGTCCTGCCCGCGGACGCCCGGGGATCCCGCGCGCGTCCTCGGCGATCAGATGGAGCGGCGGCTTGTTCGCGAGCGTGTAGCGCCACCAGCGATCGCCGTCGGGCGCGAGGTCGATCGCGTTGTCCTGGTCGTCGGTCTCCGAGTCGCCGCTGACGACGTAGAAGTCGAAGCTCGCGACGTCGTCGAGGAGGGCGCGCGGGACGTCGAACGTCACGACGCCGCCGGTGCTGCGAGCGCGCGCCCCCGTGCGGCGGACGACGAACTCTTTCTCCGAGGAGCTCCACCGGCCCACGAACACCCTTCCCTGGCTGAGCACGACGTACGCCTCCGAACCACCGCCGCCGGTCGAGTGGCGGCGATCGATGTCGACGTCCAGCTCGACCCACGTGTCGGGCGTCAGCGCCGCATGGCTCGGCGTCGAGACGGCGAAGCTGATCGTGCCCGAGGCGTTGTCGGTCACGCGGACGTCGGTGACGTCTGGCGCGGCCTCGTGGTCCCCGGCGAGGTCCGTCAGCGACAGCGGGCCCGGCGACACCCAGCGCCCGCGACCGTTGTTCGGTGCGGTGTCGGAGGCGATGAGATCCTCGTCCGCGCCCACGTCCTGGCCACGGGACGCCACGGTCAGCAGGTCGAAGCTCGCCGCGCCGTCGAGCGCTGCCTTGGGACCGGTGAACGTCAACACGCCGGCGGCGAAGGTCGCCGTGATCCCGGCCGCCTCCCGCCGGACGAGCGTCGATCCGTTCCAGCGCCAGAACTGGATGCCGCCATCGTCGAAGTACTGCACGAGAGCCTCGTCGCCATCGTCTCCGGTGCGTGCGTTCGAGTCGAGGTCGAACCAGAGATTGACCCAGCTGTCGGCCGGGAGCGCCTGATAGTTCGCGATCGTCGCGGCGATCGTCAGGTTCCCGTCCGCGGACTCCGAGACCGCCACCGCGGTGACGTCCGGAGCAGCGTTGTTGTCGCCCGTCGGGTCGGAGAACGACGACGCGGCGAGCGCGAGCCCGGCGAAGACGAGCAGCGACGCCGCACAGACGCCACCGGCCAGGAGCTTCAGCGCGAGCCTCGCACGACCCGAGCGTTCGGTCATCTTGCGCATTGTCCTACGTCGCCTCGACAAGTGCTCGACCCGGCCGCTCAGCGGAGGACGTAGCGGAACGGGCTGCGACTGACCCCGCCCGCCGCGCGGACGGTGATCGTTCCCCGGAGCACCGAGCCGGCGCGACCGGGCACGAGGAGCGCGCACTCGGCGGCGCCGCGGCGGAACCGGCCGGTGCCGCGGACACGCTTCCCCGAGACCGACGCGCTGCACGTGACCGAGCCCCGGCGGACGACGTGGTACGTGTCGAGCCTCCGGACCACGACTCTCAGCGTCACCCCTCTGCCCGCGCGCGGCGCCGACGAGGCGGCGACGCCGGTAGCCCGGAGCACGAGCGGGCCGGGGTTCGCCAGCCGGTACGGGTACAGGCTTTCGAGGTCGTCGGGCGCGGCGTCGAGCGCCTCGATCTCCCCCTCGAACTCCTCGCCCTCGCTCTCCCCAGGACCGACGAGGTCCGCGCTGACGACGCCGAAGCCGATCGCGGAGGCGCCGTCCAGCAGTCGTCGCGGCACCGCGAAGGTGAGCACGCCGTTGGCGTGGGACCCTGTCACGCCGTGGCGGCCGAGGACGGGCTGGAGCACGCCGCGCTCCTCGCGGTCGACCTCGACCGTGCGCGAGCCGCTGAGGTAGCCGACGAAGAGTGCATCGTCCTCGAGCGGGCGGCCGCGGAGCCCGATGCCGACTCCGACCAGCTTGTCGGGCGGAAGCGTCGCGTAGTTGGCCGTCGTCAGCCGGAACTGCAGGCTTCCGCTCGGCGTGTCGACGACGTCGATCGATGTGATGTCGGGAGCGACGTCGTGGTCGTTGTCCGGGTCGGGGAACGAGACTGGCCCCGGCGAGGAGTAGACGTTCCTGCCGGCGCTCGGCGCGAAGTCGGTCGAGGCGAGCAGCCCGGCTCCGGCCTGCTGCGTCCGCGCGGCAATGACGAGCAGCCCGAACGAGGTCGCCCCGGCGAGCTCCGCCCGCTCGACGGCGAGCGTCAGCACGCCGTCGGCGAACGTTGCGCTCGCCGCGGACCCCGGGAGCGGGGCGAGCTGCGCCCCGTCCCAGCGCAGGGAGGAGAGCGTCCCGTCGCTCGAGTAGCGCAGCGTGACCTCGTCGCCCTGGTCGCCCGTGCTCTCGTCCTGATCGAGGTCGAAGCGCACGAGAACGCGCGAGTTCGGCGGCAGGGTGCGGAAGTTCGCGAACGACACGCGCACGGCGACGGAGGCGCCGCCGGTGTCGTCGACCGCGACGGTCGTGATGTCCGGGGCCTCGTTCGCGTCCCCGGCGGGATCCTGGTAGCTCGCCCGCGCGAGCGCCGCCGCGGCGGCCACGAGCGCGACGACGAGGCCGAGAGCCGTCGCCACGGCTGCGATCCGCGTCGTCGAGCGCGCGCCTGCTGGCAGTTCGCCGTCGAGCACTGTGTTCCTCCTCGCACGAACTCAATCACACAAGACCGCTGTTGCCTGCGTGATTCTTCCACTGTCGGCGCGGATCGGATTCGCGCGGGCTGCGAGAATCCCGTGCGTGGCAGGTCTCTTCGAGACGGCGGCGTTGCAGCTGCGCGTGGCGAAGCGCCTCGCGCCACGGCGCGGCGCCTCGCTCGGTGAGCGGCTCGGTAAGCTCGACGAGCGGCTCGTGTTCGTCGTCGGCTCGCCGCGCTCGGGGACGACCTTCCTCGCCGATGCGATCGGGTCGCTGCCGGGCTTCGTCGACCTCGGCGAGGTGCCCCCGCTCAAGGCCGCGGTGCCCGAACTCGTCGACCTCCCCGCGCCGGAGGCCGCCCGGCGACTGCGCAGGATCCTCGCCGTCGCCCGTCGCGTCGGGCTCGTCGGCGCCGTCCGTGCGGTCGAGCAGACGCCCGAGCTCGCGCACTTGGTCGACGTGGTGCAGGACGCGTATCCCGCGGCCCGGATCGTCCACATCGTCCGCGACGGGCGCGATGTCGCCTGCTCGCTGCTCGAGAAGCCCTGGCTCCGGCCGCGGCAGACGCAGAGCGACGATGCCGGCCTCGCGTACGGCGCGTACGCCCGCTTCTGGGTCGAGCCCGACCGCCGCGAGGAGTTCGAGCGGGTGAGCGACGCGCGCCGGGCGGCCTGGGCCTGGCGCAGCTACGTGACCGCCGCACGGTCGTCTTCCGCCGCGCTGGTCGAGGTTCGCTACGAGCGCCTCGCGGAGGCGCCGGACGAGGTCGCCGCCATCCTTGCAGCCGGGCTCGACGCCCCACGCGATGAGCTGACGGCGGCGCTCGCACGCGTCCACGGCTCGTCGGTCGGCCGCTATCGCCGCGACCTGGACGACGAGCAGCTCGCCGACGTGCTCGCCGAGGCGGGCGACCTGCTCACCGAGCTCGGCTACGTGAGCTCGGCCAGCGCCTGACGCACCTTCGACAGGTGCGCCTGCAGCTCCGTCGTCCGCGCGAGGTCGGCGCCGGCGAGGTCGCGTTTCAGCTTCCGCTCACGCAGCCTGAGCAGGAGCTCCGCCCCGGTGCGCTCGTCGATCGCCTCGCGCGAGGCCCGGGCGTCGAGCTCCGCCTTCAGCGACGTGAGCTCGGGGTCCTCGTTCCCGGAGACGAGCCCCGCGCGGAACCGGCGATGGACCTCGGAGTCGAAGTGCTCCGGGCCGAGCTCGGCGAGGCCGCGTACGAGCGAGGGGTGCGCGACGCAGGCGGCGAGCGTCTCGCGCTCCAGGCGGTCGCCCGCCTCGAGCAGGCGCGGCGTCTCCGCGGCCGCCTCACGCGTGCCGCCGCGAGCCGGCGCGAGCCCCGCGAGCGTTTCCTTCGGCAGGTCGAGCCGGTCGGCGAGCAAACGGAGCGCCTCCTGCCGCTCCGGGGAGTCCTCCGCTCTCGCCAGCACCTCGCGCGCGCGGACGAACCCTTCCTGCCGGTCGGCCGCACGCTCGAGCTCGAGGCGGACGCGGTACAGGAGATAGCTCTCGGCACCCTCGAGCCGCTCCTCGAAGCCCTCCGGCGCGTCTGCCGGGTCCTGCCCGCGTGGGAGCGTGACGACCTTCACGTCGAAGCCCCGGGCGGCAGCGAGCTCCATGCCACGGAGTGTCGCCTCCTGGCCCGCCGCGTCGGCGTCGAAGCACAGGTAGACCTTGCGGGTGAGACGGCCGAGCTCCTCGAGCTGCCGATCGGTGAGCGCCGTCCCCATCGAGGCGACGACGGGCTCGAAGCCCGCCTGGCGCAACGCGATGACGTCCGTGTT
>DASSCD010000050.1:0-8660 GCA_035698005.1 Gaiellaceae bacterium
CGCCCGGGGCTCCTGCGGCTTCGCGACGGCGCCCGCGTGGCGGACGCGGTCGCGCGCGCGGGCGGGGCGACGAAGGGAGCCGATCTCGCCGGGCTGAATCTCGCCGCGCCCCTCGTCGACGGCGTGCAGGTGCTCGTGCCGCCGCGGGTCGAGAGCGTGGAGACGGAGGCGGCTCCTTCGGCTGGTGCGACGGCGTCGTCGGCGTCTCCGTACGCCGGCGCAGCGGGCAAGCCGAGCCTCGCGACGGCGACGGCCGACCAGCTCGACGAGCTCCCCGGGGTGGGGCCGATCACCGCGCAGAAGATCCTCGACTACCGGGCCGCGCACGGTCCTTTCCGGTCGGTGGACGACCTGGACGGCGTGCCGGGCATCGGCCCGGCGAGGATTGAGCAGCTGCGCGACCTCGTGACCCCGTGAGGGACGCTCGGCTACGTCTCGCGTCCGCGGGGCGAGCGGTCGAGCTCCATCGGCCGACGCTGCTCGTGGGCTCGGTGTGCGCGGGGCTCGCGCTCGCCAACGTGGTCGTGCCAGACTCCGTCGCGCTCGTCGCCTTCGCGCTCGGATGCGTCGGCGGGCTGGCCCTGCTGGAGCGGAGCGCACGGACCGCCGCTCTCGCGCTCGTCCTCGCGACGGCCGGCCTGTGGTGGGGCTCGCTCCGTCTCGACGCGCTCGCCGAGAGCAGCCTCGCGTCCCGGATCGGTGAGTCGGCGGCCGTCCGGGTCGTGGTGACCGGGCCGGCTCGACAGACGCCGTGGGCCGTCCGCGTGCCGGCCGAGGCGCGCCGGTTCGACGGCGCCGAGCTGCGGGAGCGGGTGCTGCTCGTGTTGCCCGTCGGGCGCTCGCCGCCGCGGGGCACCGTCCTCGAGACCGTCGCCCGCGTGGCCGAGCCGAGGCCGGCGCAAGGCGGCTTCGACGAGCGCGCCTGGCTCGCGCGCCAGGGAGTCCACGTCGTCCTCCGCGGAGGCGCCTGGCATCAGGTCGGCGCGCGCGGCGGAGTCCCCGGGCTCGGCGACCGGCTACGCGATCGGATCGAGCGAGCGGTGTCGCGCGGAACGGACGGCGTTCGACGGGCGCTCGTGCTCGGGGTCGTGCTCGGGGAGGACGAGGGGCTGCCGGAAGGCGTACGGCAGGACTTCCGCGCCTCCGGGCTCGCCCATCTGCTCGCGGTGTCGGGTCAGAACGTCGCATTCATCGCGGGTGGCGTGTACGGGCTCTGCTGGCTCCTGCGCGTCGTCCGGGTCGCACGGGAGCTGATCACGCTCGCTGCGATCGCCGCGTACGTGCTCGCGGTCGGCTGGCAGCCCTCCGTCGTGCGGGCAGGGATCGCCGGCGCGCTCGCCTCGCTCGCGTGGCTCGCCGCCAGGCCGAGGGACCGGTGGCACTTCCTCGCGCTCGGCGCGCTGGTCCTGCTGGCGTGGACGCCGGCCACGCTGCTCGAGCCGGGCTTCCAGCTCTCGTTCGTCGCCGTCGCCGCGATCTTCGGCGGGGTGCCGCGTGCGCGCGAGCGCCTCGCGCGCCGTCCGCTCCCGCGGGCGGTGGTCGAGCCACTCGCCGTCGCCGTCGTCTGTGGCCTCGCGACCGCGCCCGTCGTCCTCCTCCACTTCGACCGGGCGCCCGTCTACACGGTCCCCGCGAACCTCCTCGCCTTCCCCGCACTCCCGGCCGTCCTCGCGCTCGGGCTGCTGGCGGCGCTCGTGGATCCCGTCGCTCCGGGCGCTGCGGCGGCGCTCGCGTGGGCCGCGGGCTGGGCCGCCGCGTGGCTCGAGCTCGTCGCGCGCCTCGTCGCCTCGCTCCCCGGCGCCCAGGTGGGGGCCCCGACGGCGGTCGGTGCCGCCGTCCTCGTCCCGCTCGGTTGGCTCGCGACGCGGCGCCTCCGTGCCCATCTCGGCGTCGACGAACGCTGGCTCGCGGTCGCGGCGACGGGAGCCGTCGCCGTCGTGCTCGCGGGCTGGTGGTGGGTGCGCCCCGCGCCGGCGTGGGACCAGCCCGCCGGCTTCCGGGTGACCTTCCTCGACGTCGGGCAGGGCGACTCCGTGCTCCTCGAGACGCGGAGCGCCCGTGTGCTCGTCGACGAAGGCCCGCCCGAGGCGGACGTCGCCGGGCAGCTGCTTCGCATGGGCGTCCGCTCGCTCTCCGCTGTCGTGCTCACGCACCCCGAGCGGGACCACGTAGGCGGGGCGGCGACGGTCGTGCGGCGGCTCCGCGTGGGCACGATCCTCGACCCGGGCCTCTCGGCGACCGGGCCGGACCGCGAGGAGGCGATCGCCGCAGCCGGGGAGCGGCGGGTGCCCGTGCGCGTCGTGCGGACCGGCTCCGAGTTCCGGGTGGGAGGGCTCGTCCTGCGTGCGCTCTGGCCCCCCGATCCCGGCGCGCCGTCCGAGAATCCGAACCTGAACGCGGTCGTCCTGCTCGCGTCGTACGGGGAGACCGACGTCTTCCTGCCCGCGGACGCGGAGTCGGAGGTCACCGCGCGGCTCCAGCTCCCCGCGGTCGAGGTGCTCAAGGTCGCGCACCACGGCTCGGAGGACCCGGGGCTCGACGAGGAGCTCCGGGTGCTCCGGCCGCGCATCGCCGTCATCTCCTGCGGCCGCGGCAACGAGTACGGCCACCCGCGCGCCGAGACGCTGGCCGCGCTGGCAGGCGTGCGCGAGCTCGCGCTCTACAGGACGGACGTGGACGGCCGGGTCGTCGTCGAGTCGGACGGCCGCAGCCTTCGGGTCCGCACGGCGAAGTAGGGTTGCGCCATGGCCGACGCCCCGGACAAGCCGGTCTACCTGCTCACCGGGAGCGACCGCCCGAAGATCCACCACGCGCTCGAGCGCCTGCGGAGGCACTTCGCGCCCGAGGCGGTCGAGACGGTCACTGCGCTCGACACCTCGGGCGACGCGGCGGTCGCGCTCTGCAACGCGGGGTCCCTGTTCGGCGACGCTCGGCTCGTCGTCGTGGAGCAGGTCGACGGGGTAAGGGGCTCGGAGAACCGGCTGCGGGGCGGCTGGAAGGCGGCCGACGTCGACGCAGTCGTCGCCTACCTCGAAAGCCCTGCGCCGGACGCCGTGCTCGCGCTCGTCGGGGAGGACGTGAAGAAGACGACGACGCTGTCGAAGGCGTGCGCGAAGGCCGGCAGCATCCTCGAGTTCTCGGTCGCGAAGGGCAAGCTCCAGGCCTGGGTCGCCGCGCGGTTCGCGGAGCGCGGCGTGCGAGCGGAGCCCGATGCCTGCGCGGCCCTCCTCCACCTCGTCGGCGACGACCTCGACGCCGTCGCGGGCGAGGTCGACAAGCTCGCGACCTGGGCCGCCGGCGAGCCGATCGGCGAGCGCGAGGTGAACGCGCTGGTCGCGCCGCTGGCCGAGCTGCCGGTCTGGGAGCTGACCGACGCCTGGGCGGCGCGCGAGCCAGCGCGCGCTCTCGAGGTGACCGAGCGGGTGTTCGAGCAGGGGTCGAAGCAGCGTCGCGACACGGCGGCCCGACTCGCCGGCACGCTGGGCGGGCACCTCGCCCGACTCCGCGCGATCAAGCGGCTCGCCGCGGGCGGGCAGGGGCCGAAGGAGGCGGCGGCGAGCCTCAAACTGCATCCGTTCCACGCGAGCAAGCTGTTCCAGCAGGCCGAGGGCTTCTCGGAGGAGGAGCTCGACGACGCAGTCGTCCGCCTCGCCGGGCTGGACGGGGCACTCAAGGGGCAGAGCAGGCTCGCGCCGGACCTCGAGGTGCAGCGGACGCTCGTCGCGCTGACGACCCGGCCAGGCCCGTCCGCGCGGGCGAACGCGGAGCGCTAGGAGCCGGAGCCCGCGCCGGCCGCGATCTTCGCGGCCTGCGACTTCTTCCGAGCGGCGGTGTTCCGGTGGAGGGCGCCGCGCGACGTCGCCCGGTCGATCGTGCGGACTAGCTCGCGGTGCTCCGAGACGAGGCGGTCGGCGTCGCCCTCGGCCGCCGCGCTCTCGAGCCGCTTCGTCAGCGTCTTGATCGTCGAGCGGTAGCGCAGGTTCTCGAGGCGCTGCCGCGCCTGGATCCGGACGCGCTTCTTCTGCTGCTTGATGTTCGCCATTCGAGGAAACGCCCGCGTCGAGCGGGCCGCGCGATGGTAGCAGGACCGGCTGGGAGAATCGGCGCGCGGCCCGCAGCGATGATGCTGCTCGCACCGACGTGACCGAGTCCACCGACATACCGCCCTCGACGACCTCCTCGACTGGGTCCGAGGCGGGCGGCCACCAGCGCCGGCTCGCGCGCTCGACCGCCGTCTTCTCGCTCGCGACCGCCGTCTCGCGCGTGCTCGGGCTCGTGCGCGAGATGGTCAGCGCCTATTTCTTCGGCGTCAGCGGGAAGATCAACGCCTTCACGGTCGCGATCCAGATCCCGAACCTCGTCCGCGCCCTCGTCGCCGACGCCGCGCTCTCCGGGGCGTTCGTGCCCGTCTTCAGTGAGCTGCTCGAGCGCGGGGAGCGAAAGCGCGCGTGGCGGGTCGCCTCGACGCTCTTCTGGCTGACGCTGCTCGTCCTCGGCGGCGTGACCGCGCTCTTCATCGTGCTCGCCCCGCTCCTGATGCGGCCGTTCGGGGACCCGGGCGGGGACGTCGACCTCGCCGTCGGGCTCTCGCGCGTCCTCTTCCCGATCGTCGTGCTGCTCGGCCTCTCCGGGATCGTCGTCGGGATCCTCAACACGTACCACCACTTCGCGCTGCCCGCCCTCGCGCCCGTGGCGTGGAACCTCGTGATCATCCTCGGGCTCGTCCTCGGTGTCCCGCGGATCGAGGACGAGAGCGCCCAGCTCTACCTGTACGCGGGGGTCGTCGTCCTCGGCACCCTCGTCCAGCTCCTGCTCCCGATCCCCTGGCTCCGCAAGCTCGACGGCAGTCTGACGATGGCGCTCGACTGGCGCGATCCCGCGGTTCGGCGCGTGCTCGCGCTGATGCTCCCGGTCACGCTGACCATCGGGCTCGTCAACGTGAACTTCCTCGTCGACACGGTCTTCGCGTCGCGGCTGCTCGACCCGGAGCTTGCACCCGCCGCGATCGACAAGGCGTTCCGCCTGTACATGCTCCCGCAGGGGATCTTCGCCGTCGCCGTCACGACCGTGCTCTTCCCGACGCTCGCCCGGCTCTCGGCGCGCGGCGACGACCCGGGGCTGCGCCGCGCCCTCGACGGCGGCCTGCGCCAGATCGCCTTCCTGCTCGTGCCCGCGAGCCTCGTCTCGATCGTGCTCGCGCAGCCGATCGTGCGCCTCGTGTACGAGCGGGGGGAGTTCACGGCGCAGGACACGGTGATCGTCGCGCAATGCCTGCAGGCGTTCTCGATCGGCCTCGTCTTCAACGGCTGGATGCTGATCCTGAACCGCAGCTTCTACGCGCTGCAGACGAACTGGATCCCGACCGGGATCGCCCTGGGCGCGGTCGCCCTCAACGCGGGACTCGACTCGGTGCTGTACCGGCTCGGGATCTGGGGGATCCCGCTCGCGACCGCGTCCGTGAACGTGTTCGCGGCGACGATCCTGCTCGTGATGATGCGGCGCAGGCTCGGTCTCGAGCACCTGGGGCGGACGCTGGCGGTCGTGCTGCGCATCCTCGTCGCCTCGGCCGTCGCCGCGGCGGCGGCATACGGCGTCTGGTACGGGCTCGACGCCCTGCTCGGGAGAGGGCTCGGCGCCGAGGTCGTCTCGGTCGGCGGAGGGCTCGCCGCCGCGGGGCTGGCCTACCTCGGTGCCGCTCGGGCGCTCGGGATCCGGGAGCTCGAGGCGCTGCTACTGTTGCGTGCCCGGCGCGAGGAGTGAGGGGGCGCCACTCTCTATGCAGCAGGACCGGATTCGCAACTTCGCGATCATCGCGCACATCGACCACGGCAAGTCGACGCTCGCGGACCGCGTCCTCGAGCTGACCGGCGCCCTGTCCGAGCGCGAGATGCGCGAGCAGGTGCTCGACTCGATGGACCTCGAGCGCGAGCGTGGGATCACGATCAAGGCCCAGGCCGTGCGCGTGCGCTGGCGCGGGCACCACCTGAACCTCATCGACACGCCCGGCCATGTCGACTTCACCTACGAGGTGTCCCGGTCGCTGCAGGCGTGCGAGGGGGCGCTCCTGCTCGTCGACGCGGCGCAGGGCATCGAGGCGCAGACGCTGGCCAACGCGTACCTCGCGCTCGACGGGAACCTCGACATCGTCCCGGTCGTCAACAAGATCGACCTCCCGCAGGCGGACCCGGACGGGGCGGCCGCGGAGCTCGCGGAGCTCCTGGGCGACGACCCCGAGCGCGTGCTGCGGATCTCGGCGAAGACGGGGCAGGGGGTCGAGGACGTCCTCGACGCGCTCGTCGAGCGGGTCCCCGCTCCCGCGGGCGACCCGGACGCACCTGCGCGCGCGCTCGTCTTCGACTCGTCCTACGACCAGTACCGCGGCGTCGTCGCCTTCGTCCGGGTCGTCGACGGACGCTTCGAGCCGCGTGAGCCGCTGCGAGCGATGGCCCAGGGCACGACCTTCGAGGCCGAGGAGCTCGGGGTGATGTCGCCCGCGCGCGAGCCCGTCGAGTCGCTCGGGGCCGGCGAGGTCGGCTACGTCGTCACCGGGCTCAAGGACGTCTCGCGGCTCCGCGTGGGGGACACCCTGACCTCGCGGCGCCGTCCTGCCACCGGGGCGCTCCCCGGCTACCAGGACGTGAAGCCGATGGTCTTCGCCGGGATCTTCCCGACCGACTCCGACGAGTACCCGGAGCTGCGCGACGCGCTCGAGAGGCTGAAGCTGAGCGACGCCTCCCTCTCGTACGAGCCCGAGACCTCGCAGGCGCTCGGGTTCGGCTTCCGCTGCGGGTTCCTCGGGCTCCTGCACATGGAGATCGTGCGCGAGCGTCTCGAGCGCGAGTTCGACCTCGACCTGCTCATCACCGCGCCGAACGTCGCGTACCGGGCGACGACGCGGGCGGGCGAGGAGGTCGAGGTGCACAACCCGGCCGAGATGCCCCGCGAGCTCGAGCAGGTCGAGGAGCCGTACGTGAAGGCCTCGGTCATCGTCCCCAAGGACTACGTGGGCGCGGTCATGGAGCTCGCGAACGACCGGCGCGGGACCTTCGACCACCTCGAGTACCTGAGCGAGGAGCGCGTGCTCCTCTCCTACGAGCTGCCGCTCGGCGAGATCGTGCTCGACTTCTACGACCAGCTGAAGTCGCGCACACGCGGCTACGCGAGTTTCGACTACGACCTCGCCGGCTTCCGGCCGGGCGACCTCGCCCGCGTCGACATCCTCGTCGGCGGGGAGCAGGTGGACGCCCTCTCGCTCATCATCCACCGCGACGCCGCCTACGACCGCGGGCGCCAGCTCGTCGAGCGCCTGCGGCAAGAGATCCCGCGGCAGATGTTCGACGTGCCCGTGCAGGCGGCGATCGGGGCGCGCGTGATCGCCCGTGAGACGATCAAGGCGCGGCGCAAGGACGTGCTCGCCAAGTGCTATGGAGGCGACATCACGCGCAAGCGGAAGCTGCTCGAGAAGCAGAAGAAGGGCAAGAAGCGGATGAAGCAGGTCGGCGGGGTCGAGGTGCCGCAGGAGGCCTTCCTCGCCGTGCTCAATCTCGACTCGGAGCGGAAGCGCTAGCCGTGGGCCACGTCCGCCACCTGTACGTCCACCTGCCGTTCTGCGTGCATCGCTGCGGCTACTGCGACTTCGTCACCGTCGTTGGGAGGCGCGGCCGCCATGGCGAGTACGTCGACGCGCTGCTCACCGAGCTCGCCCTCGAGGGCGACGTGCTCGCCCGGCCGCTCGACACCGTCTTCCTCGGCGGCGGGACGCCCACCTTCACCGACGCGGACGACCTCGCGCGGCTGCTCGACGCGCTTCCGGCCGCCGCCGAGCTCACGGTCGAGGCGAACCCGGAGACGGTCACGCCGGAGCTGGCGCGGCTGCTGCGCGCGGGGGGCGTAAACCGCGTGTCGCTCGGAGCGCAGAGCTTCCGCCCGCACCTGCTGCGGGTGCTCGAGCGCGGTGCCGGACCGGAGGACGTCTGGCGCGCCGTGCACACTCTTCGTGATGCCGGATTCGACAACGTCTCCCTCGATCTGCTCTACGGCATCCCCGGCGAGAGCTCCGCCGACCTCGCCGCCGACCTCGCCGACGCGCTCTCGCTCGAGCCCGAGCACCTCTCCTGCTACGAGCTCGAGGCCAAGCCGGGCACGCGGTTCACCCACGCCCACGGTGAGGCCCTGGCTGCGCAGGCCGACGCGCTCGAGGGGCACTTCGAGACCGTCGTCGACACGCTGGCGGCCGCGGGCTACCGCTGGTACGAGACGGCGAACTTCTGCCTCGAGCCGGAGCGCGCAGGCGGGCGCGATCTGCGTGCGCGGCACAACCTCGGGTACTGGCGCGGGAGCGACTACCTGGGCATCGGCATGGGCGCCGTGTCCACGGTCGCGGGGGTGCGTCGGCGGAACGCCCCGGGGCTGCGCCGATACGTGGGCTCGCTGCTCGCGGCCGAGGGCCCGCCACGGGAGGTCGAGCACCTGGATGCGGAGACACGGGAGCGCGAGCGCCTCCTGCTCGGCCTGCGGCTCGACGAGCCCCTGCCGCTCGCCGGCGTCGAGGGCGCGCTCGACCGGTCGGCGCTCCAGCGGCTCGAGGCGGGCGGTCTCGTCGAGCGCGGGTCGAACGGGCACGGCGAGGAGCTCCGCCTCACGCGTCGGGGCCGGTTCCT
>DASSCD010000051.1:0-3221 GCA_035698005.1 Gaiellaceae bacterium
GGTGACGAGGACGGTGTCCGAGTGGCGGAAGCCGCCGAGCTCCGGCGCGTACAGGCCCGGCTCGACCGTGAAGACCATCCCCGGCTGGATCTCCGTGTGGTCGCCGGTGTCGAGGAACGGGCCCTCGTGGTAGCGGAGGCCGATCGCATGGCCGGTGTGGTGCCGCCAGTGCGCGAAGAGGTCCTGCTGCGCGAAGTAGCCGCGGACGGCCTTGTCCACGTCGGAGCAGAGGGCGCCCGGCCGGATGGCCTCGAAGGCGACGTCCTGCACCGCCTTCATGTGCCCGAACAGCCGCTCCTGCTCAGGCGTCGGCTCGCCGACGATCATTGTCCGCTCCAGCTCCGAGAGGTAGCCCCAGACCGGGGCGCTCGCACCGGTGACGAGGACGTCGCCCGGCTGGAAGATGATGTTGCCTGCGAGCGCGTGCGGGATCGCCGAGTTGCGCCCGATCTGACCCCGGTAGCCGGCATGCGCCCCGCTGGCGAAGGCGTTCTGCGCTCGGTACACCTCCCCGATCGCGTCGAGCATCGCGAAGGTCGCCTCGTCGCTCGCTCGCTGGGAGACCTGGGTCTCGGTGACCCCCGGCCGCGTGTAGCGCTGGAGGAGGCGGTGCGCGAGGTTGCCCCAGCGCACGCTCTCCCGGATCAGCGCCACCTCGGCCTCGGACTTCACGGCCATCTGCTCCTCGATCGCCGCGGCGATGCGGATGACCTCCGCGCCGGCGAGCTCGGAGAGAGTGGGCCCCCGGTAGCCGAGGATCCACGGGTAGCCGTCCTGGTCGGCGCCGAGCTTCCCCGTGAGGCCGAGGTCGGACAGCGTCTTCGCAAGCACCTCCTCGGCTCGCGGGTCGCCCGGGTACTCGTCGTAGTGCGCGACCCGGTCGAGTGCCGAGCGCGACTGCGCGTGCTCGAGCTCGAGCCGGGGCACCACGAGCGCCCGCTCTCCCTGGCCGGAGAGGACGAGCGCGATCGGCCGCTCCGTGGGCACGAACGCGAAGCCGGAGTAGTAGAGGACGTAGGAGGGGTCGAAGAGCACGATGCCCGCGAGCCCCTCGGTCTGCGCGCGCTCGAGGAGCGCGTTGCAGCGGGCGCGATGCTCCTCGGGCGAGATCGCGATCGACGTCACCACCGTGCCGGAGCGTAGTACGGCGGGTACCGTGGACGTGAGGTGACGCGCGCCGTGCTCGCCCTCCTGCTCGCCGCAGCCCTGTCGGGCGTGGCCGCGCAGGACATCGGCGCGCAGGCCCCGTTCGTCTACGACCGCGAGCTCGGCGACATCGCGCGCAAGGCGTTGCGGCAGGCGGTGACGGAGCGGGCGAAGCCTCCGCTGCGCTCGGTGCTGCGCGTGTACGTGCGCTGCTACCGCAGCCGCGCGTCCTTCGAGCAAACCTTCGAGCGCCGCTTCGGCGTCCCCGCGGGACAGGTGATCGCGTACTACGCGGGCGGCGGGGACGTCCATCTCCGCGGCGGCACCTGTGTCGGGGTCCGCGCGTTCCTGGCCGGAAGGCACTCGGAGGTCACGGCGGCGGCCTTCTCGGTGCTCCTGCACGAGTCGCTCCACCGCCAGGGAATGCGGGACGAGCGGCTCGCGAACTGCTTCGCGAACGAGGCCGTCCGGTGGGGTGCCGAGTGGCTCGGGTTCGCGGAGGAGCGGGCGCTCGTCGCGCGCGACCTCGCGTTCGCGTTCACGAGGCGCTTCGCGCCTCCCGCGTACCACATCGGGATGCCCGACTGCCTCGCGCTCGCCCGCCGCGGAGACTGGCTCGATCACACCTAGACGAGGCACCGGGCCGAGTCGAGGCGCTGTACGGATAACCGCACGCCGAGACGCCGGCAGGCCGCCTTCCGCGCGTGGGCGCCACCCGCGAAGCTCACGGCATGAGCCTTGAAGCCTCCGACATGACGCTTCGCTCCCTGCTCGAGGAGCTCGCGGCCGCGCGCGGCAAGCTCGCGGGACGCGCGGGCATGGCGGTCGTCGAGCTCGCCGCCGATCGCGGCGACTCGACGCCGCTGCACGTCCACGAGGAGCCCGAGGCGGTGCTCGTCCTCGCCGGCGTCCTGACCGTGTTCGTCGGTGCCGACACGGTCCGGGTGAGGGCGGGCGAGACTTTCCTCGCGCCCGCACGCGTGGCGCACGTTCATCGCTCCGAGGTGGACGGGACGAGCTACCTCGCGGCGTCGTTCGTGCGCTCGGTCGACCTCTACGAGAGCTTCCTCGCCGCCGTTGCCCGGCCGGAGCCCGGCGCCCGCGAGGAGCACGAGAGCGACCGCGTCGTGGAGCTGCTCGGCGCGGCGAACGGCATCACCGTCCTCGGCCCGCCCGGCGACCTGCCCGACGCCGCCCTCGCCGCCTGACGGCTTCGGCCCGACGGGTGGAAGCCCGCCGCCGCGGGGGCTACTGTCCGAACGATGAAGAAGCTCTTCGTCGCTGCGGTCATCGCCGGTGCACTCTTCCTCGCCACGCTCGTGATGGGCATGGCGCAGAACGACGGCTGCCTCCCGTGGCAGGAGTCGGTCGGCACGCAGGGGAGCCCGTTCTCGGGCACCGAGGACCGCCGCGTCTGCCGTTGAGGCTTCGACGGAGCGGCGCCGGAGTCGAACCGACCGAGCCGTGGGCTGCACGACCGCACTGGTTTTGAAGACCAGCTGGGCCACCGGGCCCATGCCGCTCCGCCGCGCAGGCTAGCGACGCCGGGGCCTCAGCCCGAGCGCGTGCGCCAGCTCGTCAGGTCGAAGCGCTGGTTGAGACGGCGGAGCACCTCGCGGGCGATCAGGTCCCCGGCCGGGCGCTCGAAGTGCACCCCGTCGTCCGCGCGCATCTTCACGAGCTTCCCGGAGGCGCCGGTGACGTACTGCGCGTACCCGCCGTCGTCGCCGGCGAAGAAGAAGTACGTGTCGAGGTAGGAGACACGGCGTGGGCGCTTCGCCGCCTCGGACTGGACGATCGCGTTGATGGCGTCGAAGCGGCGTGTCTGCTCGGCGTCGTTCGTGATCGGGAGCCCGATCCAGGCGAGGTAGGCGCCGCGCTGCGTCGCCCCGTCCATGACGAGGCCAACGCGCCGGCGGTACTCCGCGGTCCAACTCTCGCTCCCGAACGGCCCGATCTCGACCCCTTCCGGCAGCCCGGTCATGAAGCCGTGGTCGTCGTTGCCGCCGAACATGAGGACGATCGCACGCGCCCGTTGCTCGCGCGGCTGCGTGCGCACGCGCTTGAACCAGTTG
>DASSCD010000052.1:0-6892 GCA_035698005.1 Gaiellaceae bacterium
GTCCACGGAGAACCCGGGGCCGAGGGTCGCGATCTCGAAGAGCACGCCGCTCGGCTCGCGGAAGTAGATCGAGCGGAACCAGAAGCGGTCGATGATCGGCGACGGGTGCAGGCCGGCGGCGGCGACCCGCTCGTGCCAGGCCCCGTGGTCCTCCATCGTCGACGACCAGGCGATGTGGTGCACCGTCCCGGCTCCACCGAGCCCGCGCTCGGCGGGAGGGTCGTCGTAGCCGTAGAGGCTGCCGCGAGTATCGCCACGGGACTCCCAGCCGTCGCCGACAGGCTGGAAGCCGAGCGTCTCCTCGAGGGTCGGGAGGCTGGACTGCGGTGCGGCGGCGAACGCGCGGACCCCGTCGAACCCCTGCAGCGCGTGCTCTGCGGGCACTTCCGGGTGGTCGGCCACGAGGGGCGTGTCCTCCGTCGTCGAGACGACGAGACGGTGGCGCAGACCCTCGGGGTCCTCGAAGGCCAGCGCCTCGCGGTCGTGGGCGAGCACACTCGTCTCCGGCCCGAGCCGCTCCTCCCAGAAGCCGAGCGCCTCCTCGGAGGCGACCCGCCAGCCGACCGTGTGGATCATCCCGGCCCCGGCGCGTCCGCGACGCACGCCCGGGTACTCGAAGAAGGTGATGTCGCTGCCCGGGCTTCCCTCCTCGTCCGCGTAGAAGAGGTGGTACACGGTCGGGTCGTCCTGGTTCACGGACTTCTTCACGAGGCGGAGACCGAGGACGCGGGTGTAGAAGTCGACGTTCCGCGGCGCGTCGCCGGTGATGCAGGTCACGTGGTGGAGGCCGTCCAGGCGCATGACCCCAGCGTAGCCGCCGCCCGTCCCGGGCCGAACTCCGGCCGTTAGTGTCTCGGGCGTGAAGATCGGGATCGTCGTCCCGTTCTCCTGGTCGTTCTGGGGCGCGGTCGTGGAGCACGCCGAGCTGCAGGCCGCGGCGCTGGAAGACCTCGGGCACGAGGTGCGGCTCGTCATGGGCAACGATCCGCCCGGGCAGTTCACGCGCGCACTCCATCCCCGCGTCGGGCGGCACGACAGCCCGCCTCCGAACGTCATCGCGGTCGGGCGCTCGGTGATCGTGCCCGCGAACGGCTCGCTCCCGAACATCGTCCTCTCGCCGCGGGCGTACTTCCGCATGCGTGCCGTGCTCGAGCGCGAGCGGTTCGACGTGCTCCACCTGCACGAGCCGATGACGCCGGCGATCTGCACTGCGGCGCTGCTGCTCGCGCGCACCCCGGTCGTGGCGACCTTCCACGCATCGGGCGAGCTCGGCTGGATGAAGGCGGGCGTGCCGCTGTGGGGCTTCCTGATCGACCGCGTGGACCATCGGATCGCGGTCTCCGAGCGGGCGCGGGCGTCGCAGGAACGGTGGCTCCCCGGTGAGTACGAGGTGATCCCGAACGGGGTCCTCGTCCCGGACGATGCGCCCGCGGCCGAGCGCGAGCACCGGATCGTCTTCGCGGGGCGCCACGAGCCGCGGAAGGGGCTGCACGTGCTGCTGCGCGCGTGGCCGGAGATCCGGCGACGCACCGGACTCCGGCTGACCGTCGCGGGCGCCGACCCGCTCGCCGTCCGGCTCCTCCTCACCCGGCTGCGGGTGCCGGACGAGGGCATCGACGTCGTCGGCTTCCTGAGCCAGGACGAGCTGACGGACGCGCTTCTGGGCGCGAAGGCGCTCGTCGCGCCCTCCCTCGGCCAGGAGAGCTTCGGCATGGTGCTGACGCGCGCGTTCGCGTGCTCGCTCCCCGTCGTCGCCTCGGACATCCCGGGCTATCGCGAGGTGCTCGACCCCGCCGCCTCGGTTGCGGCCCCGCCGGACGACCCCGAAGCGCTCGCCGAGGCCGTTGCGGGCGTCGTCGTGGACGAGGGACGCCGCGTCGCGCTGGGTGAGGCGGCGCGGGAGATCGCCGTCGAGCGCTACTCGTGGCCGCGGATCGCGGGCCGCCTCGTCGAGATCTACGAGCAGGTCGCCGGCGTCGAGGCGAAGGTCAGAGCCGCGTGACCGCGATCTCCCGGGTCTGGCGCAAGGGGTGGGTGCAGGCGGCCGTCCTGCTCGTCCTCACGACGCTTGCGTTCGCCGTCATTTGGTGGCGAGGGCCCGACTGGGGAGAGGTGTGGGAGGCGTTCCGGTTCGTCGTCTGGAGCTGGATCGTGCTCGCGTTCGTCCTCAACGTCGCCTCGACGCTCTTCCGCGCGCTCTCCTGGCGGCTGACGATCGGGCAGGCGCTCCCCCCGAGGAATCAGCCGCGGCTCGTCCACGTCCTCGCCGCGTTCGGGGTTGGGCTGTTCGCGAACGCGGTCGTGCCCGGGCGGCTGGGCGAGCTCGCCCGCGTCGCGACGCTGCGCCGTCACCTCCCGGAGGCGCCGCCGGGGACGAGCGCAGTGCTCCTCGGGACGGTGTTCGCGCACCGCCTCTTCGACCTCGTGCCGGCGACGATCCTCGTTGTCTGGGTCCTCCTCACCGCGGAGGTCCCGCACTGGGCGCTCGTCGCGCTCCTGATCGTGGCCGCCGTTGGATTCGCGCTCTTCACGCTCGCCTGGCTCGGCGCGCGCCCCCGCCGCCGGCCGATGGTACGGGACAGCGTCGGGACCGCCCGTCACCTACTCGCGATGGCGCGGAACGGCCTCTCCGTGCTCAAGGCGCCGCTCCCGCTCGCGGGCGCCGTCTTCCTCCAGTGCCTGGGCTGGCTCATGCAGCTGCTCGCGGTCTACGCCGCGATGAAGGCGTTCGGGATCGACGCGCCGCTCCCCGCGGCGGGGCTCGTCCTCGTCCTGATGAACATCGCGACGATCGTGCCTCTCTGGCCCGGGAACGTCGGGCTCGTGCAGGCGGCGGTCGCCATCCCGCTCCGCAACTACGGCGTGCCCTACGCGACCGGCTTCGCCTACGGCCTCGCGCTGCAGGCGATCGAGATGGCGTGCGGCATCGGGCTCGGCCTGATCGCGCTCGCCCGCGAGGGCATCTCCGTCGCGATGCTGCGCCGCATGCAGGAGGACGAGGAGTCCGCCGAGGACGCGACCGAAGGCGTGCGGGAACTGGTCGAGGAGCTCGACCGCGAGGAAGCCCGTGAGGGCGCTCCTGTGTCCCGCTAGCCTCAAGGGCGTCCTCTCCGCGCCCGCCGCGGCGGCCGCGCTCGCCCGCGGGCTCGGGGGCGAAGCGACCGAGCTCCCGGTCGCCGACGGGGGCGAGGGCACCGCCGAGATCTTCGAGGCCGCGCTCGGGGGCCGCTGGCACGAGGCGACCGTGCACGATCCGTTGGGACGGGCGCGCACGGCGCGCTGGCTGCGCCTGCCCGACGGGCGAGCGGTCGTGGAGGCGGCGTCGGCGATCGGTCTGCCGCTCCTCGCGCCCGGGGAGCGAGACCCGCTCGTCGCGTCGAGCCGGGGGCTCGGTGAGCTCGTCACCGCAGCGCTCTCGAGCTCGCCGTCCGCGCTCGTCGTCGCGCTCGGCGGCACCGCCACGGTCGACGGCGGCGCGGGGCTGCTCGAGGTCGTCCGCAAGCTTCCGGTCCCGACGCTCGCACTCTGCGACGTCGATGTCCCCCTGGAGGACGCCGCCCGCCTCTTCGGCCCGCAGAAGGGAGCGTCCGCGGAGGACGTGGCCGTCCTGGAGCGCCGTCTCGCCGAGCGCGCGGAGCTCCGTCCCTTCGCGAGCCTGCCGGGCGCCGGCGCTGCGGGCGGGCTCGGCGCGGCGCTCGCGTCCCTCGGCGCGGAGCTCGCTGCCGGGGCGGCGGCCGTCCTCGATCTGCTCGGCTTCGACGGGCGCCTGCGCGGGCACGATCTCGTCGTCACCGGCGAGGGCAGGGTCGACCGGACGACCCTCGCGGGCAAGGTCCCGGGAGAGGTGGCGCGGCGGGCTGCCCCGGCGGGCGTCCGCTGCGTCGTCTTCGGCGGGCTGGTCGAGGTGGAGGTGCCCGGCGCGGAGACGGTCGTCCTCTCCGGCGACCCCGGCCGTGCGGAGCTCGATCTCGAGGAGCTCGGCCGGAGACTCGCGGCTTAGCGGCTCTCGGCGTCGGCGAGCCGGTCCGCCATCGCCTCGAGGAGCTTCCATGCGACCGCCGGGCGTGCCTCGACGAACGGGCGGAAGACGAAGACGGGAAGCCCGTAGGTCCTGAGGTCGGTGCGCGCCGTGACCGTCGCTGTGCGGGGACGCCGGTCGATGAGCGCGATCTCCCCGAAGTGCGCGCCGGGGCCGAGCGTCGCGACCTCTTGGCCGTGCACCTCGACGGCTGCCTCGCCCTCGTCGACGACGAAGAACATCAGGCCGCCCTCACCCTCGAGCGCGATCGTGTCGCCGGCCGAGAACCGGCGCTCGTTGAACTCGTCCGCCAGGCTCTCCAGCTCGGAGTCGTCGAGGCCGGAGAAGAGCGGGACGTTGCGGAGCAAATCCGGAGTCGGCTTCGCCATGGGGCGATTCATACACGAACCGCCCCCACCGTGTCACGTCCGGGCGTCGGGCGGCGCCAGCTCCTCGATCCTGAGCTCGGCCGCCTGCAGCCGCTCGACGCAAGCGCGATACAGCTCCTCCCCGCGGCGGAAGAGGGCGATCGCCTCGTCGACCGCCACGTCGCCGCGCTCGAGCCGTGCGACGACGTCCTCGAGCTCCTTCTGCAGCTCCTCGAAGGAGCGTTCCTGACTCATGGCCGCACCTCCTCGACGACCGCGTCGAGGCCGCCGCTCGCGAGTTCGATCTCGACCCGGTCGCCCGCGGCCACCGTGGACGCGTCGCGGAGCACGTCCGAGCCGGCGCGCACGATCGCGTACCCGCGTCCGAGCGTGGCGAGCGGAGAGAGCGCCTGCAGCCGCGCGCCGCAGTGGTCGAGCGACGAGCGGCGCCGTTCGAGGAGGAGCCGCGGCGCCCCCCGGAGCCGCTCGCCGAGGCGCGAGACCCTGCCGAGGTCGCGCTCGACGAGCCGACGGACCCCGAGCTCGAGGCGGCGCCTGCAGGCCTCGAGCGCGGCCCGGAGCTCGACCTCGTCCGGGACCACGAGCGCCCCGGCGGCCGTCGGCGTCGCGGCCCGCGCGTCCGCCGCGAGGTCGCACAGCGGCGTGTCCTGCTCGTGGCCCACCGCGGAGACGACGGGGACCGCCGCCGCCGCCACCGCCCGCACGACCCGCTCGTCACTGAAGGGCAGCAGGTCCTCGAAGCTGCCGCCGCCGCGAGCGAGGACGACGACGTCGACCTCGGCGTGCGCGGCCAGTGCGCGAAGGGAGGCGACGATCGCGGCCGCCGCTCCTCTCCCCTGCACGCGCGTCTCGGCGACGACGACCTTCGCGGCGGGGAAGCGGCGGCCGATCGTGGCGACGAGGTCTCCGCGAGCAGCCGCGTCGGCGCCCGTGAGGATGCCCACCGCACGCGGCACGCGCGGGAGCCGCCGCTTGCGCTCGGGCGAGAACAGCCCCTCGGCGGCGAGCTGCCGCTTCAGCCGCTCGAGCGCGACGAGGTGACCGCCGAGCCCGACTCGCTCGATCCGCGAGGCCCGCAGCCCGAGCTCGCCCTTCAGCTCGTACAGCTCTGCCCGCCCCTCGACCTGTACCGCCTCGCCCTCCTCCAGCCCGAGCTCGAGCCGGTCGAACGTCCGTCGGGGGATCGTCACCTTCAGCGTGGCGCCCGTCCGCGGGTCCTTGAGCGTGAGGAACACCGTCGCCCAGGCGTCGTTCCGCCGGAGCTCCGTGACCTCGCCCTCGATCCAGACGGCGTGCAGCCGGCCGAGGACGCGCGCGATGCCGCGGTTGAACCCGGACACCGAGTAGACCTTGCGCTCGCCGCGCTCGGCGGCCTCCGCCGTCACCGCGCCAGCGTAACCGCGAGTGGGAGGCGCTAGAGGAGGATCTCGGCCGCCGTCACCGGCTGGCAGCCGCGCGTCACCAGCTCGACGGCGGTGTGGAGGTCGACCTCGCTGCCCGCGAGGCGCTCCGCGAGATGGACCGGGTACCCGGCCTCGAGCAGGATGTGCAGCCTCCAGCTCTCGACCTTGGCCGGCTCGTTCTCGTGCCAGATGGGTGTCTCGGTCGTCTCCGCCATGCGCGTGGGGTTCGTCGTCACTGAGACGTTCCCTCCCCGCGCTGGTTTGCCCCGTTCGCGGGCGGTTTACACCCCCGCGGACGTGCGCGAGGCCTCGAGGCGCCGCGCGAGCTCGAGGATCCGGTCGTCGAGGCGCTGCGCCGCTGCGTCCGCGGCCTGCTGGAGCTGGTCGGCGATCATCAGGTCGGCGCGGCGGAGGAACGTCTCGGAGGTCGTGTCGAGCTCCTCCCGGAGGCGGTCCGCCGCTTCCTCCCGGATCGCGCGCATCCGGTTCTCGAACTCGAGCGCGCCGGCCTCGCTCAGGCGGTCGACCTCCCGCGCGGTCGCCCGTTCGAGCTCGACCACCTGGCGCCGCTCGAGCTCGGCGAACGCGCTCTCGATGCGCGCCCGCGCGTCGCTCTCGGCCCGGTCGACCTGCTCCGCGACCGCGTGCTCGTGCTGACGCAGGCGCTCGGTGATGTCCTCGATCGCGCGCCGGCGATCGTCGGCCTGCGACTGGAGCTCCTCGAGCGCGGCCGCGAGCGCGTCTTTCGTCGTCGCCTCGAGCTCCTCGCGGAGGCGGACGGCCGCCGCGCGCTGCTGCTCGACCGTCGTCCCGAGCTCCGCTGCCTCCGCCTCGATCCTCGCTTCGACGCTCGCGATCCGCTGCCGCTGCAGCTGCTCGAGGGCGGAGACCTCGCCGGCCAGCGCCCGCTGGGCGCGCTCGAGATCGGCCTCCCACGCCCGCAGCCGCTCCTCGACCCGCCGCTCCACCGCTGCCAGCGTCTCGGCGAGCTGCTCCGAGAGCTCCCGCTCGCGGACCGCGAGCTCGCCGCGCCGCTCGTCCGAGAGCCGCCGCTCCTCCGTCGCGTACGTCGAGAGCGCGTC
>DASSCD010000053.1:0-6924 GCA_035698005.1 Gaiellaceae bacterium
CGAAGAGACGAGCGCACGCCTCCGCAGCGTCGCGGCTCGCCCGGAACGCGTACCCGCCCGCGACGTGCTCGAGCACGATCCCGCTCCGCGGCTCGGCGTAGCGCTCTGCGCGCAGCGCGAGCGCCGTCTCGACGCGCTCCACGTCGTCTGCGGCAGCCTCCGCGAGCTCGGCGGCGGAGAGCGGAGCCGACGCGACGACGAGAAGCGCTTCGACCGTCCGCGCGAGCTGGTCGACCGGGTTGGGGGCGATCAGGCGGAGCGTGCTGTCCACGTGGTCATCCTTTCGCTCTCGAGGGGGCGTGCACCTTCCTCGCGGCTCCGGGTCGCCGCTGAGCCGCCGAGGCCGGAGGGGGCAGTGCTCTGCACGACCCCGGAAGGCATCGGCGGCTCAGCGGCGGCAGGCGGCCGCGGAGCCGGGCTTCGCCCGGATGCGCGGTCGCCGGCCGGAGCCGCGAGGGAAACCCTTATCGGGGCGAAGGGCGCGGGCTGGCTGAGGCCGATCTCGCCCGCTTTGCGCAGCTCGAGCAGCGCGAGGAAGGCGACCGCCTGCTCGACGCGCGAGAGCCCCTCGACCTCGGCGTCGAAATCGAACCGGGTGCGACGCGCGAGCAACGCCCGGAAGCGCTCGAGGAACTGGGAGACGGGCGGGAAGCGGAGGGCCATGTGCCCGAGCGAGACGTTCGGCGGCGGCGCCGCGAGCGCGCGCAGCGCGTCCTCCAACGATCCGGCCTCCTGGGGCGCGAGCCGCCGCTCGCCCCTGGGCGCGAGCGGCGCAGGCCCGAGGCGGAACCAGCGGTCGTGCTCCGCTGCGAGCCGCTCGGACAGCCAGGCCGCGGCCTCCTTCATCCGGCGGTACTCGGCGAGCCGGCGCGCCAGCTCTTCGGCCGCCTCCTCGGGCTCGAGGTCGGCGAGCTCGGCGGCCTCGTCGGGGAAGAGCGCGCGCGCCTTCAGCTCGAGCAGCGCCGAGATGAGCACGAGGAACTCGCCGCACGCGTCGAGGTCGAGCTCGTCGCGCTCGGCGAGGATCTCGACGAACGACACGACGATCGCGGCCATGTCCACGTCCCCCGGCTCGAGCTCCTCCTTCAGCAGGAGCGTGAGCAGGAGGTCGAAGGGGCCCTCGAACGCGTCGAGGTCGAGCTCGAGCTCGCGCACGGGCGTCACGGCCACGGGCGGAGGCTAGCCGCGCTGCCGGACGCGGCCGACGTGACGTCGAAGAAGATGAGGGCCGCAAGCAGCCGTCCCGGTGTCGGGGTGATCAGCGCAGAGACCCGGCGAGCTCGAGCGCCGTCTCCCGGTCGACGTCGCCCTCGAGCCGGTAGGCGATCCCGCCCTCGCTCCAGAGCAGGACGTTCCCAGCGAGCCGCGCGCTCTCCTCGACGGGGTTCCCGAGCTCGTCGAGGAGCAGGAGGAAGTGCGGAGCGCCGCTCAGGAACACGGCGTCCGCGCCTCCCACCGACACGGGCTCGACCTGCGTGCCGGGGGCCGTGAGCTTCTTCAGCAGCAGCTCCTGGTCGACCGAGTGGAAGGGCGTCTGCGCGAGCAGGAGCCGGGGCCGCTCGGGCGGGCCGTAGAGGTGCCAGACCGTCCCCCGGTCGCCGATGTACACCGTGTCGGGATCCTCCTCGAGCTGCTTCACGTCGAACCCCGCGTCCCGCCGCGCCTCGGCGAGGGTGACCCGCTGCCCGAGCGTGAGCTCGAGATCCGGCTCGACCGGGACCTCGGGGAGCTCGTCGACGACCTCGATCGACGCGCCCCCGATGTGGAGGACGCGGAAGAGGGCCGAGCGCGCGTCGGGGATCGCGAGCGTCGCGAGCAGCGCCGCGAGCAGGACGAGTGCGACGGCGACCACGAGACGCCTCGGCGCGCGGATCCCGCGACCCTCGCGGCGATGATCGAGGTGAGCCAGCACGCCCGTGACGACGTCGGGCGCTTCGGGAACCTCGAGGTCCCGCCCGAGGGAGACGAGCGCACGCTCGAGCTCGGTCATCCCTCGACCACCTCCCGCAGACGTGCGAGCGCGCGTGCGGTGCGCGACTTCACCGTGCCACGGCGGATGCCGAGCACCGTCGCGGTCTCGTCCTCGGAGAGCTCGAGGAAGTAGCGGCAGGTGACGATCTCGCGGTCGCGCTCGTCGAGGCGGCCGACGGCGGCGAGGAGCTCCTCGCGCCGCTCGAGCGAGAGCGCGGCCCCCTCGGGAGACGGGGCCGCGTCTCCCGGGAGGCCGCGACCGGCGCGCAGCAGCAACGCCTCCGCCCTCCCCTCCGAGCGCCTGCGGTTGTGCGCCTCGTTCGCGACGATGCGCAGCAGCCACGGTCGGAACGGCGAGCCGGCTCGAAAGCGCGGCAGCGCCCACCAGGCCTTGACGAAGCCGGCCTGCACGGCATCCTCGGCGTCCGCCGCCGAGCCCGTCAGCAGGTAGGCCGTTCGGAACGCGATTCGCTGATGGCTGCGCACGAGCTCCTCGAACGCGCGCTCGTCACCGTTCCTCGCCCGTTCGGCGAGCGCGACGTCGTCCGGCGGGCGGCCCTCCACCGCCTCCTTCTACACCGTGGAGGCAGCGGAGGTTCCGCCCCTGGAGGGAAGCGGTCAGCGGCTCGCCGGCGTCAGCCTCCGGAGCCGGCGCACGCCGAGGACGGCGGCCGCCCCGAGCGCGACGGCTGCGGCGAGCGCGAGCAGCCCCGTGGTAGGGACGCCGGACCCACCGCCGCCGGGGGCGTCTCCGACGACGCTCACGGGCCCGTACGTCAGCCGGGAGTCACCGAAGCCGCTCTCGACGACGACGTCCCAGCTTCCCGCCCCTGGGAAGACGACGTCGGCCGTGTACACGCCCGGCTCTCCGGCAGGCTCCGCGACGAAGTCGTGGCTCGCGCCACTCTCGTCCGAGATCGTGACGAGGGGCACGAGGCCGTCGAGCGGCGTCTGGCCGTGCTGGCGGATGGTGATGTCCGGGCTCCAGGTCCCGCCCGCCTCGGTGCCGTCGGGAAGCGGGTCGATGCCGACGGTCGCCCAACCGCCTGCGGAGGCGGACGTCACGACGGTGAGCCCGGCCGCGAGCGCGGCGAGCACGATGAGCTTGCGCATGGATCCTCCTTGGTCGTCTGCGGTCTCTACACCGCGAGCGACCGGAAGGGTTCCCTGGGTCGGCAGGTGACTGTCACCCTGCGGGTGACGGTCGCCGGCGTCAGGGCCGGGTCTTGGGGACGGCCATCGTCTCGGCCTTCTTCGGCGGCGGGCCGTGGTCGCGCTTCCACGTCCGCTGCCACCAGGCGAAGAACGCCGCGGAGAGGACGATCGCGACGCCGGCCACCCACACGTTCAGGCGGACACCGGCGATCTCGTGCGAGGGGTCGATCCGGAGCGTCTCGATCCAGAAACGCCCGATGCTGTACACGAGCACGTAGAGGGCGAACAGGCCTCCGGGCCGGAGGCGGAAGAGCCGCTCGATCACGAGCAGCAGGGCGGCGGCACCGAAGCACCACAGCGCCTCGTACAGGAACGTTGGATGGAACGTCGCCTCGTCGACGTACGGGAGCGGCCGGTTGTCGATCCCGATCTCGAGGCCCCACGGCAGGTCGGTCGGCTTGCCGAAGAGCTCCTGGTTCCACCAGTTGCCGAAGCGCCCGATGCCCTGGGCGACCAGAAGCCCGGGGGCGACGCAGTCCGCGAGCCTCGCGACGCTCGCGCCGGAGCGGTGGGCGACGATGGCGCCGACGATCGCGCCGAGGCCGATGCCGCCCCAGACGCCGAGGCCGCCCTTCCAGATCGCGAACGGCCCCCACCACTCCTCCGGGAGCTCGTCCCAGCTCGTGACCACGTGGTAGAGGCGCGCCCCCACGATCCCGAACGCGACGCCCCATACCGCGACGCGGAAGATCAGGTCCCAGTCGCCGCCGCGGCGCGTCCAGCGGATCCCGGTGATGACGACCGCCGCGGCGATCGCGACGAGTAGCGTCAGCCCGTAGAAGTGGATCGAGATCGGCCCGAGCTCGATCGTGCTCGAGTCGGGGGACGGGATGGAGGCGAGCGCCGCGCTCATCGCCGCGACATTCTGCCGATGCACCGGTCACGACGGGGCCCGAACTGCGACCCCGCACGAGCAGACAGAGGCACGCGGCCGCGAAGCGGATGCCTTCAGGGATCTGCGCGTATCGAGATCGCGCGCGAGCGCGATCTCGAGACGCAAACCGATGGGGCCGGCCCCGAATCGCGCGGATCCGGGGCCGTCCCCGACCTACAGGAGTATCTGGAGCGCCAGCTCCACCGAGCAGCCCCGCCGGAGGAGGTTCACGGCGGCGTGGAGATCCACGTCGTGGCTCGCAGAGAGGACGAGCGCGCTCTCGGGGTCGTACCCCGCCCGCTCGAGCTCCTCGTGGCGCCACCGCTCGATCCGGTCGATCTCGGAGGAGTACAGGGTTTCGAGCTCTGCCGCAGACATACCGCCGCCCTTTTCCGTCGTGGGGGTGCCGCTCTTGATCGCTATTCGTCCAGTAGGACGTATCGGTCGTCCCCTTTCTGGGGGGATTCCGTTCAGGGTCCGTAAGCGTTTGGTGAAGGCCGACCGGGGTTCACCCTGTCCGCGAAACCAGGCAGACTCGACGCATGCCGTTCTGCGGACAGTGCGGCACCGAGAACCCCGACGTCGCGAAGTTCTGCCTCGCGTGCGGATCCCCGCTGGCCGCCGCGCCCCCGCCGCAGGAGTTCCGGAAGGTCGTGACGATCGTGTTCTCCGACCTCAAGGGCTCGACCGCGATGGGCGAGAAGCTCGACTCGGAGTCGCTCCGTGAGGTGATGACCCGCTACTTCGACTCGATGAGCGCCGAGCTCGAGAAGCACGGCGGCGTCGTCGAGAAGTTCATCGGGGACGCGATCATGGCCGTCTTCGGGCTCCCCAAGCTGCACGAGGACGACGCGCTGCGGGCGGTCCGGGCGGCGGCGGGCATGCAGCAGGCGCAGGCCGTCCTGAACGACGAGCTCGAACGCCACTGGGGCGTTCGCCTGACCGTCCGCACGGGCGTGAACACGGGAGAGGTCGTCGCCGGCGACCCCAGCAGCGGCCAGCGGCTCGTGACCGGGGACGCGGTCAACGTCGCCGCCCGCCTCGAGCAGGCGGCGGGAGCGCAGGAGGTCCTTCTGGGCGACCTCACGTACCGGCTCGTCCGCGACTTCGTCGACGTCGAGGAGGTCGAGCCGCTCGAGCTGAAGGGCAAGTCGGAACCCGTCCCCGCCTACCGGCTCGTCGGGGTTCGCGAGGCGAGCGAGCGTGCGATGCGCCTCGACGCGCCGATGGTCGGGCGAGACGCGGAGCTCGAGTCGCTGCGCTCGGCGCTCAGCTGCTCGACCGCCGACGGCCGCTGCCGGCTCGTGACGGTGATCGGCGAGGCGGGGGTCGGGAAGTCCCGCCTGATCGACGAGTTCATCCGGGCGGTCGAGGGCGAGGCCACCGTCCTCCGCGGCCGCTGCCTCCCGTACGGCGACGGCATCACGTTCTGGCCGCTCGCCGAGGCCGTCCGACACGCCGCGGACATCGCGGAGCGCGACGCGATGGACGTCGCCGAGCAGAAGCTCGCAGCGCTCGCTGGCGGAGACGAGGAGGTCGCCGCGCGCGTCGGGTCTGCGATCGGCCTCTCGTCGGCTCCCTTCCCGGTGCAGGAGCTCGTCTGGGGAGCCCGCAAGCTCCTCGAGACGATCGCGCACCGGCAACCGCTCGTCGTCGTCTTCGACGACATCCACTGGGCGGAGGCGACGTTCCTCGAGCTGATCGAGCACATCGTCGACACGACGCGCGAGACCCCGCTGCTCCTCGTGTGCCCCAGCCGGCACGAGCTGCTCGAGCGGCTGCCCGAGTGGTCGACCGGCGAGGGCGCGCAGCGGATCGTGCTCACGCCGCTGACCGGCGACCAGACGGCCGAGGTCGCCGAGCACCTCCTCGGCGAGGCAGGCCTCGACGACGAGGTCCGGGCCAGGATCGTCGCCGCCGCCGAGGGCAACCCGCTCTTCGTCGAGCAGCTCCTCTCGATGCTCGTCGACGAGGGCCTCATCCGCTTCGAGGACGGAGCGTGGCGCGCGACGGCGGAGATCGAGCAGGTGGCGGTGCCGCCGACGATCCAGGCGCTCCTGGCCTCGAGGCTCGACCGCCTCGAGGCCGACGAGCGGGCGGTCATCGAGCCCGCCGCCGTCGTCGGCCAGGTCTTCCGCCGGGACGCGATCGAGTACCTCGCGCCTGAGCAGGTACAGGTGCCGCTCGAGCTCGCATCCCTCGCCGACAAGCAGTTCGTGCAGCCCGACCGCACGCGCACCGAGGAGGAGGACGCGTACAAGTTCCACCACATCCTCATCCGCGACACGACGTACGACGGCATCCTCAAGCGCGCGCGGGCAACGCTGCACGAGCGGTTCGTCGAGTGGGGCGACTCCGTCAACCGGGAGCGGGCGGTCGAGTACGAGGAGATCCTCGGCTACCACCTTGAGCAGGCGTACCGCTACCTCGCCGACCTCGGGCCACTCGACGACCACGGGCGCGGCCTGGGCGCCGACGGCGCCCGCCGGCTCGCGTCAGCCGGCCGGCGCGCCTTTGCGCGCGGCGACGTATCGGCTGCTGCGAGCCTGCTCGGGCGGGCCGTGGCGCTGCTCGCCGACGACGAGGCCGCCCGGCTCCCGCTGCTCCCGGAGTACGGCGAAGCCCTCCTGCAGGTGGGCCGGTTCGAGGAGGCGGTGGCAACTCTCGACGACGCGATCGCCGGCGGCGAGCGTCTCGGCGCGAGCACGGTGCGGGCGCATGCATCCCTCGTCCGCCTCCTCGTGCGGCTCCGGACCGGCGAGCAGGAAGGGTGGATGGACGAAGCCGCGGTCACCATCGCGGAGGCCATGGCGGTGTTCGAGGAGGCAGGCGACCACGCGGGCATGGCGAGGGGCTGGAGGCTC
>DASSCD010000054.1:0-7092 GCA_035698005.1 Gaiellaceae bacterium
CGCCAGCGCGCGCTCGCGGATCTCACTCGCAGCCTGGGGCACGTTCGCCCCGGGTGGCGCGTACGCGACGACCGTGAGCCATGCCGTCTTCTCCGTGAGCGTGCCGACGCGGACCTCGTACGTGAGCAGCTCGCTGCTCTCGACGTGGTCGACCGCCTCGCTCGCGAGCCTGCGGGCCGCCACGATCGAGGCGTTGAGGCGAACCGGAAGCTCGACGGTGACGAGGCGCCGCGGGTCGGCGACCGAGTTGTTGACGAGCGTCGTGGAGACCATGTCGCGGTTCGGGACGAACACGCGGCGTCCCTCGTCGGTCTGGAGCGCCGTGTAGCTCAACGTGATCTCGTCGACGACGCCGGTCTGGTCTCCGACCGTGATCCGGTCGCCGAGCCTGACCGGCTGGCTGAAGGCGAGCATGACTCCGGAGCCGAGGTTGCCGAGCGGGGTCGTGAGGGCGAGACCGGCGACCACCGCCAGGACGGCGCCCGAGGCGAGGAAGGCCCGCGCGATCTCCTGCGTCGCCGGGAAGGTGGAGAGCACGATCCAGCCGCCAATCAGGACGATGACTGCGATGACGACACGGAGCAGGATGCTGAAGGTCGTGCGCCTGCGGGCGGCCACCGAGGGGTCGCGCTCGGCCAGGCGCCGCTCGTAGTGGTGGAACGCGCGCCATAGCCCGACGCGGAGGACGACGAGGACGCCGACCCAGACGAGCGCGAGGACGAGCGCCTCGACCCAGTTCGAGGAGTAGTCCACGCGCCGGAGTTCGGCGTCGGTGCCGCGGAGCCTGCCGCCGCCGGCTACTCGCCGGCGAGGACGCGGGCCTTGGCCGACGCGAACTCCTCGTCGGTCAACGCGCCCTGCACGTGCAGCTCCGCGAGACCCGCGAGCCTCCCGGCGACGTCCGTGGCAGCCGGAGCCTGGACGATCGTCGGCGCCGTGGTCGTGGGCGCCGCGGCTCGCTCGGCCCGTCGGGCGTCCCACCAGCTCGAGACGCGCGTGCGCGCGTCGCCGAAGAGGTCGGGCGCGCTGACGTCCGGGAACTCCTGAAGCGTTTGCTGCCGCGTGCGCTCGATCCAGAGCGCTCCGAGCGCGACGAGCAGGACGACGAAGAGGAGCCGGGTGAAGTCGTTCACGTCCCCTGTCAGGAGCAGGATCAGCGCGACGATGCCGAGGCCGGCGTACGCCCACGCGCGCTCGCGAATCGCGGGCGCCAGCACGCGGCGTGTCCCGACGGCGCGGCGTCCCGGGCCTGCGAGCCAGGCCGCGACCAGGAACAGCACGCCGACGACCACGAGCGACCGGAACGTGCCCCGGAGGACCTCGGTGAGGATGTCCCAGGCGTTGTCCGCTGCCGTGCGCGTGTCCGTGTTCGCGACCAGCTCGTTGACGACGTAGTTCCCCGCCAGGCGGACTGCGACGAGCCCGAGCACGCCGACGACGACCGCCGTGATCCCGATCCGCCGCAGGGCCCGGCGCCGATCGCCGGCGAGCCAGACCGCGAGCGCGAAGGCGCCGATCACGAGGATCGGCAGGAGCCAGGCGAGCGTCTTCAGCAGCTGGAACACGTTCTGCGCGGTGTCAAGCTCGTCCGAGCGGAGCACCTCGATCACGCCGGCGTCAGCCGGCAGGCGGCCCTCGACCTCGTCGCGGAGCCCGATGCGCTCGGCGGTGTCGAGCACGATCGGGCGCAGGTCGAGCGTGACGACGCCTTCGTCCGTCGAGACGCGGTCGCCTCCGCCCTCGAGCACCTGCACGAGCGTGCGGTGGGACTCCTCGAGCGAGATCGCCCACAGCCTCTGCATCGCGGGCTGCTCCAGGGCTCGGTCGACGATCTGGTAGGACGCCTGGCGCAGCCCGGCGGCGGCAGGCCCGGACAGCGACTGGAAGTCGTTCGGGAGCCGGTCCTCGAGGAGCGAGGCGACATCGACCTCGGCGTACAGCTCGTCCACGGCACGCGTTGCGACCGCACTGCGGATGGCGTCGTCGTCGAGCAGCTCGCTGCTCGTGTCGACGAAGACGTCCGTGTTGAGCGCGACGCGGTTGACCCAGATGGCGAAGCTGGAGAGAAGGAGGAGCAGGCCGGCGAGGACGAGGGCGACCCAGGCCCCGACCGCGCGCCCGCGCCCCTTGCTCGCCCGGGGCTGGGGGCTCGTCGTCTCGGTCGCTGTCATTCCGGTGGCGGAGCCTAGTCCCCGTGACGGCTCTCCGCATCCGCGAGCCCGAAGGCGTCGTGGAGCGCGCGGACGCTCTTCTCGACCTCGACCCGGTTGACGAGGCACGAGATCTTGATCGGCGACGTCGAGATCAGACGCGGCTCGACGCGAACCTCGGCGAGCGCGCGCAGCATCCGGGCGGCGACCCCGGTCCGCGAGCGCATTCCCGCGCCGACGACGGACACCCTGCCGAGGTCGTCCGACTCCTCGACCTCCAGCGGGCCGGGAGCCTCGCCGGCGCGCTCCACCGCTCTCCGCGTGGCCGGCACGTCCTCGGCGGCGACGGAGAAGGAAAGGCCCGCGCCGTCGCGCCCGACGCCGACGACGATCGTGTCCACGCTCACGTGCTCGGCCGCCGCCGCCCGCAGGACCGCGGCGGAGGAGACCCCCTCGAGCCCGCGCACCGTGAAGAGGACGTCGTCGTCCGAGTGCGTCACCGCGCGCACGGGCGGGAGCTCGACACCCTCGGCGCGCTCCTGCACCCAGGTGCCGAGCTCGTCCGAGAACGTCGAGCGGGCGTGGATGCGGACCCCGTTCGCCCGCGCGAGCTCGACCGCCCGCAGCATGAGCACTCTCGCGCCCGAGGCCGCCATCTCCAGCATCTCGTCGTACGACACGACGGTCAGCTTCCGCGCGTCCGCGACGATGCGAGGGTCGGCCGTGAACACGCCGGCGACGTCGGAGTAGATCTCGCACGAGGCGTCGAGGGCCGCTGCGAGCGCGACGGCGGTCGCATCGGTCCCGCCCCGGCCGAGCGTCGTCACGTCCATCGTGTCGCGCGAGAAGCCCTGGAACCCGGCGACGAGGACGATCTTCTCGCGCTCGAGGGCATCGAGGACGCGCACGGGCGTGATCTCGCGGATCTTCGCGCGGGTGTAGACGGCGTCGGTGATGATCCCGGCCTGCGAGCCCGTGAAGGAGACGGCCTCGTGACCGAGGTCGTGCACCGCCATCGCGACGAGCGCGCACGCGATCCGCTCCCCGGTCGAGAGCAGCATGTCGAGCTCCCGCGGGTCCGGGTGAGGCGACACACGGCCCGCGAGCTCGAGCAGCGAGTCGGTCGTGCGGCCCATCGCCGACACCGTCCCGACGACGCGTACGCCGCGCTCTCTCGCCTCCACGAGCCGCCGTGCGACGCCACGGATCCGGTCCGGGTCGGCGACCGAGGTCCCGCCGAACTTCATGACGACCGTGTCGGACGCCCGCTCCGGGGCCGCGTGCATCTCGGCGCGGATTGTCGCCGCTCCGCTAGCGGACGACCTTGACGTTGAAGCGACCCGTGCCCAGCGTGCCCCAGAGCCGGATCCAGAGCAGGAGGTACGCCTCCATGCCCCTCGCGGAGGCGAGGTCGCCGAGGTCGATCACGCTCTCGGCAGGCCACCCGAAGCTCTCCAGGAGCTCGACGACCCGGGCCTTGGCGGCCTCGTCGTCTCCGCACAGGAAGACGTCGTGCGCGCCCGGGACGTTCGAGGGCTCGACCATGACCTTGGCGTTCACGGTGTTCAACGCCTTCACGACCCGGGCGTCGGGGAACGCGCGCTGGATCTGCTCGGCCAGGCTGTCGAAGCTCGAGGTGAAGAGGCCCGGCGGCATGCCCTGCGAGTGGTCGAGCGGGTTGGAGACGTCCACCAGCACCTTTCCCGCGAGGTTCTCGGCGCCTGCGGCCTCGAGCGCCGCGAGCGACCCGTCGCCCGCGGTGCAGTTGAAGACGAGCTCGCCGTGCGCGGCCGCGTCCGCGAAGGTCCCCTGGCTAGCGCCCGGCCCGACCGTCGCGACCCACTCGGCGGCCCGCTCGTTGTCCGCGGTGCGGGAGCCCATCCTCACCTCGTGCCCGACCTCCACGAGCTTCGTGGCGATCGCGCTGCCGACCATCCCGGTTCCCAGCACGCCGATCCTCATGCGTCCTCTTTCCATCGCTCTCCGCTACGGATCTAGCAACGTCCCGAGCCGCGGGCAACTTCCTGGCGGGAAAACCGGGCGGGGCCTCGGGCTAAGGTTGCCGCGTGCCGAAGGCGATGCTCATCGGGCTCGACTGCGCCGAGCCGTCGCTCGTGCTCGAGCGCTGGCGCGACCAGCTGCCGACGATCTCCGGGCTGATGGAGCGCGGCACGTACGGACGGCTCACGTCGGTGATCCCGCCGATCACGGTGCCCGCCTGGTCCTGCATGATGTCGAGCCGAACGCCCGGCGACCTCGGCGTGTACGGGTTCCGCAACCGCTCGGACCACTCCTACGACGGCGGCTTCATCGCCACGAGCACGGCGATCGAGGCGCCGCGGCTGTGGGACCTCGTCACGCGCGCGGGCGGCTCCTCGATCGTCCTCGGCGTCCCCGGCACCTATCCGCCGCGCCCGCTGAAGGGCGTCATGGTGAGCTGCTTCCTCACGCCCTCGCTCGAGAGCCGGTACACGTACCCGCCTGCGCTGCGCGACGAGATCGCGGAGGTCGTCGGCGAGTACGTCTTCGACGCGAAGGACTTCCGCACCGACGACAAGGAGCGCCTGCTCGCGCAGATCTACGAGATGACGGACCGCCGCTTCGCGCTCGCCGAGCACCTGCTCTCGACGCGGCCGTGGGATTTGTTCGCGCTGGTCGAGATGGGCCCGGACCGGATGCACCACGCCTTCTGGAAGTTCATGGACCCCGAGCACCGCAAGCACGAGCCCGGGAGCCCGTTCGAGACGGCGATCCTCGACTACCACCGGCACCTGGACGGGCTCGCCGCGCGGCTGCTCGAGCACGCCGACGAGGAGACCGTCGTCTTCCTCCTCTCCGACCACGGCGCCAAGCGGCTCGACGGCGGCATCCGGATCAACGAATGGCTGCGCCGGGAAGACCTGCTGGCCACGCTCACAGAGCCGCAAGGCGTGAGCTCCCTCCGCGACGTCGGCGTCGACTGGCCGCGGACGACCGCGTGGGGGGAGGGCGGCTACTACGCGCGTGTCTTCCTGAACGTGAAGGGTCGCGAGCCGGAGGGCGTCGTCGAGCCGGAGGAGTACGAGTCGGTCCGCGAGGACCTCGCCCGGCGCATCGCGGCGATCCCCGACGACGCCGGCAATCCGATTCCCACGGCGGTGTACAAGCCGGAGGAGCTGTACGAGGAGCCGCACGGCGTCCCGCCGGACCTCATCGTCGTCTTCGGCGACCTCCTCTGGCGCTCGGTGGGCACGGTCGGCGGCGACGAGAGCGTGCAGATGCTCGAGAACGACACCGGCCCCGACGACGCGAACCACGCGCAGGACGGGCTCTACGTCGTCGCCGGGCCGGGGATCGAGGCGCGCGGCCGCGCCGACGCGCACCTGCTCGACATCGCGCCGACGGTGCTCGACGTCCTCGGGCTCGAGCGGGAGCCGGGGATGCGCGGCGAGAGCCTGCTGCCGGCACTCGCAGCCCGCTGAGTCGTCTCAGGCCGCCGCCTCGGGCTCGGTCGCCGAGGCCGGGGGCGGGAGATCCATCTCGTGGAACGCCGGGTTGAAGAACCCGTAGCCGGTGACGAGCGCGTAGCAGACCGCGATGCAGAGGAACGTGGCGCCGACTCCGATCGCTCCGACGACCACGCCTCCGAGGAGGACTCCAGCCGGGATCGCCGCCCACGCGCCGGCCGTGATCGCCCCGAAGACGCGCCCCCTCAGCTCCGTGGGCACGAGCTGGAACTGGAGCGTGCCGAGCAAAGGGTTGATCGGGCCTGCCGCGAGCCCGAACGCCGCGAGCGCGGCGAGGGCGACCGGGAACGACGGCACGGTCGCGAGGACTAGGTACGCGAACGGGGCGACCGAGAAGCAGCACACGAACGTAAGGCGCTTCGGAAGCCGATGCCCGATCGCGCTGAAGGCGAGCGACCCGGCGAGCGCGAAGCCGCCGAAGACGCCGTAGAGGATGCCGAGGTCGGCGGCGCTTCCGAAGGCCTCTCGCGCGAACACCGGCATGACGACAGCGAAGGGCGCGTCGAGGAAGTTCGTCACGAGGACGGTCAGCACGATCGCGCGGATGAGCCTGTGACGCCAGATGTAGCGAATGCCTTCGGCGAGCTCGCCGAAGTAGCCGGGGCGCTCGTCCTCGTCCGCTCTCTTGCGCACGACGCGAGGAACGACTCCGGCGATCAGCGCGGCGGAGAACAGGAAGCTGACGGCGTCGATCCAGAGGGCGGTGGTCGCGCCGAACGCCGCGACGAGTACGCCTCCAATCGGGGCGCCGACGAGAAGCGAGCCGCGCTGGATCGAGCTCCGCACCCCGGCTGCACGCTCCATGCCCAGCTCCGCGCGGGCGACGAGGTCGGGGAACAGCGCCTGGCGCGCGGTCGTACCGGGCGCATCCAGCAGAGCCCCGAGGAAGACGAGCGCCATCAGCTGCCAGATCTCGATCCCGACCGTCGAGTGCAGCAGCGGGATCGCGGCGACGGCCGAGGCGCTCGCCAGGTCGGCAACGACGCTCGTCGTGCGGAAGCCGAGACGGTCGACGATGACGCCGCCGAAGAAGGCGGCGAGGACGATCGGGAGGAAGTTGAAGAAGACCGCGAGGCCCGTGAGCGCCGCGCTACCGGTCGTGATCAGGACGAACCAGGGGATCGCGAGCTGCGCGATGACGTTCCCGACGAGCGAGATCGCGTCGGCCAGGTACAGGGCGTAGAGCGGTACCCGCTTCACGCGCGGCAGGCTAGTGATGCGGAAGCGGCGCTCGCGCTCCACGGCATGTCGCTTACCCGCGAAGCGGGCGGCTTCAGGGGTTCTCGCGCGCGGAACCCGCACTCGCGGGTTCCCCGACCTGGGGCGCGACCCGCCCGCGAAGCGGGCGGCTTCAGGGGTTCTCGCGCGCGGAACCCGCACTCGCGGGTTCCCCGACCTGGGGCGCGACCCGCCCGCGAAGCGGGCGGCTTCAGGGG
>DASSCD010000055.1:0-6955 GCA_035698005.1 Gaiellaceae bacterium
GCGAGCCTCGGCGCATGACCCTTCGCCGAGCCTACGATCATCTCCGGACGGCGGGCCCGGCGTCCGCCGGCCTCCTTCGACCCGGGACGGCCCATCCGGGCTACGCTCGGGCCGTGCTCCTCGACGCGACCGAGGACGAGCGCGAGCTCTCGCCCGACCGGGCCTGGTGGCTCCGTGTACCGGCGACGCTCGTGAGCCCGCGCCCGGTGTTCTTCGCGCTCCGCGAGGACGATCCCGACGACGTCGCCGCGCGCTCGGAGCCTCTGCTGCTCCTCGTCCTCCTCGCCGGCATGGCCGCGGTGCTCGCAAGCCCCACTGCGGGCGGGCTGCTGGACAAGGACGACTACGACGTCCTCCTCGTCGCGATCTGGACGTTCGTCGCCGGCGGGATCTACGGTGCCGTGGGCTACTTCCTCGCCGGGTTCGCGCTCTTCTTCGGTGCCCGGCTCCTCGGCAGCCTCGGCGGCTTCCGGCGGGAGCGGCAGCTCGTCGGTTTCGCGCTGGTGCCCCTCGCGATCTCGCTCCTCGTCCTGCTGCCCGTGCGCCTCGCGCTCTACGGCGAAGACACCTTCCGAGCGACCGGCGCCGACGAGGGCACGGGGGAGAACGCGCTCCTCGTCGCGCAGCTCGTCTTCGCCGCCTGGTCGCTCGCGCTGCTCGTCCTCGGCGTGCGCGTCGTCCACGGGTGGAGCTGGCTTCGCTCCCTGGCCGCGATCGGCGCAGCGGCGGCGTTGCTGGCCGCGGTCGTCGGCGTCTTCGCGATGCTCTAGAGCCAGCTCTCCGCTTCGCGGTTCGACTCGAGCGCCTGCTCGAAGACCTCGAACTCCTCCTCCGGGATGGCGTACGTGTGCTGCTCCTCGGGGAAGCGGCGCGCGCGCACGTCCTCCGCATAGCTCTGGAGCGCCGCGCGGATGACCTCGCCCACGTCCGCGTAGCGCTTGACGAAGCGCGCCGCCCGTCCCTCGTAGAGGCCCAGGAGGTCGTGCCAGACGAGGACCTGGCCGTCGCAATCGACGCCCGCGCCGATGCCGATCGTGGGAATCGCGAGGCGCTCGGTCACGCGGCGCGCGACCGGCGCGGGCACGGCCTCGAGCACGAGGGAGAAGCAGCCCGCCGCCTCCAGCGCGCGTGCGTCGGAGACGAGCGCGAGCGCCTTCTCCGCCGATCGACCCTGCGCCTTGAAGCCGCCGAGCATCGTCGCCGACTGCGGCGTCAGGCCGAGGTGGCCCATGACCGGGATCCCGGCGCCGACGATCGCCCGCACGCGCGAGAGCGTCGGCCCCGCGCCCTCGAGCTTGACCGCGTCGGCCCCCGCCTCCTTCACGAAGCGGATCGCGTTTCGCACGGCGTCGTCGTCCGAGACCTGGAACGACCCGAACGGCATATCCGCGACGACGAGCGGGCGTCTCGCTCCCCGCGTCACCGCGCGGGCGAGGACGAGCATCTCGTCCATCGTCGCTGGCACCGTCGATTCGTGGCCCAGCACGGTCATCGCCGCGGAGTCCCCGACGAGGACGAGGTCCGCCCCCGCCTGGTCCGCGAGGCGGCCTCCGGGTGCGTCGTAGGCGGTGACCATGACGATCGGCTGGCGGCGGGCCTTCATCTCCGGGAGCTCGGTGAGGGTCAGCTTGCCGGGCGCCGGGGTCGCCGGGCCGGGCTGCTGGGGGCGGATGCTCATCGTTCCTCTCCTTCCAGCGGGACGTTGTCGATCAGGCGGGTGGAGCCGACGCGGACGGCGCCGGCGAGAACGGGTGGGTCGAAATCCGCGACCTCGACGTAGTCGACGAGGAGGCCGTTCTCCGCCAGCAGCTCGCGGGCTCGCACGGCGTCCTTCGTCGCGAGCGCCCGGGGGAGCGCGAGCGCACACTCGCGCTCCCCGGGCGAGAGCAGGACGTTGCGCGACGAGAGGGCGAGCCCGTCGTCGTCGCGGACCGTCGGGACCGCCCGCACCTCGACGTCGACCGCGAGGTCGCGCGTCATCCTCCGGACGACCTCGACCTGCTGTGCGTCCTTGCGGCCGAAGTAGACGTGCGTCGGCTGCGCCGCGTGGAGCAGCTTGAGGACGACCGTTGCGACGCCGCGGAAGTGGCCGGGACGGAACCGTCCCTCGAGGACCGACCCGAGCTCGGTCACCTCGACCCACGTCTGGAACCCCGGCGGGTACATCTCCTCGGTCGAGGGCGCGAACACGACGTCCACACCGGCTTCGTCCGCGAGCTGGAGGTCGCGCGCCTCGTCTCGCGGGTACCGGTCGAGATCGCCCGCGTCACCGAACTGCGCCGGGTTCACGAACAGGCTCATCACGACCAGGTCGCACTCGGCGCGCGCAGCCGCGAGGAGCGCGAGATGGCCGCCGTGCAGCGCGCCCATCGTGGGGACGAGCCCGAGGCTGCCGTCTCTCGGCCGGAGCACGGCGCGCAGCTCCGCGATCGTGCGCACGACCTTCACGCAGGCACCTCGCTCGGGTCGCGCCCCGCGACGCGCGCCGTCGCCTCGGCGAGCGCGAGGTAGAGGCCCTCGAGGTCCGGCCGCTCGGCGCGGATCACCTCGAGGTGGCGCTCGACCGTCCCCCAGTCGCCGCGCGCGATCGGCCCGGTGAGCTCGAAGCCCCCGTCGACGACGCCGCGGATGAGCGGGTCGAGCGCGTCGGGGGGCGCGCCGGCAGCCTCGAGGAGCGAGCGAGCGGCGGCGCGGAGGGTGACGACGTAGTTGGAGGCGATCGCGGCGCCCGCGTGGTAGGCGCCGCGCCCGGCCTCGTCGAGCGTGAACGGGTGCAGGCCGAGCGTCTCCGCCAGCCAGGTGCCGACCCGGAGCGCTGCCGAGGTCTCCGCCGTCACGGCCGCCCAGCAGCCGTCGAGCTGCTCGGGCCCGCGTGCCTTCGAGAACGACTGCAGCGGATGCAGGCCGAACCGCCGCTCGTGCGGAGCGAGGGCCGCGAGCGGCGTCGCGCCGCTCACGTGTGCCACCCACGGGCCGGTGGGGATCTCCCCGGCGACCTCGGCGATCGCCCGGTCGGGCACGCACAGGAGGACGAGCTCGGGGTCGTCCGACCCGAGCCGGAGCCCGCGCTCGCGGAGCCGCGCGCTCACGGCCGAGCCGACGCGGCCGCCGGCGCCGATGACCTCTATGGTGTCGACCATTCCTCGCTCCAGTTCCGCTGCGGGATACCGGGCGACCGGAGGGTAGCAGCGTCCGTGACCCTGGCAGCGAGGCGGGACTCCAGGTGGTCTGGCGCCGCGGGAGACTCGTCGTCGAGGACGCTCCACCAGGCGCTGTCGAAGCGCTCGCCGCCAGGCACGAGCAGGTGCTTGCGGCGCACCCCGTCGAACGTCGGACCTCGGTCGTCGGGTCGCCCGAGGCGGGCCAGAGGCGCTCCTCGTGCCCGGGCGAGCGGCTCGAGCCGCACGATCCGGCCCGCGAGCACGGGCACCGACCACCGCTCCCCCGCTCGCGACAGTACACTCGCGGCGTGCCGATCTACGAGTACGCGTGCATGGAGTGCGAGTCGCACTTCGAGGAGCTCGTCCGCTCCTCGGAGCAGGCGGTCTCGTGCCCCGCGTGCGGCGGCGCGAACGTCCTCAAGCAGCTCTCGACCTTCGCGGTGCACGGAGCGGGCGTGAAGGCGGGGGTCTCCGCTCGCTCCACGAGCGGCGGTGGCGGCGGCGGCTGCTGCGGCGGCTCCTGCGGCTGCGGGCACTAGCGCAGCCGCCGTCGTCCTGCGTCCGGCGCATCCGGGACGCGGCGTAGACTGACCGCCGATGGACGCCGTCGAGCGTGCAGCAGCGCTCCGGGAATACGCGGAGCAGACGGCCTCGTGCACGAAGTGCGCGCTCTCCGCGGGGCGGACCCAGGTCGTATTCGGCTCCGGCAGCCCGAACGCCGACCTCGTGTTCGTGGGGGAGGCGCCCGGGTTCCACGAGGACCAGCAGGGCGTTCCCTTCGTCGGCCAGGCCGGGAAGCTCCTCGACCGGCTGCTCGAGGGCATCGGCCTGACGCGCGCGGACGTCTTCGTCGCCAACGTCCTCAAGTGCCGGCCGCCGGGGAACCGCGACCCGCAGCCCGAGGAGATCGCGGCCTGCGAGCCGCACCTCTTCCGGCAGATCGAGCTGCTCGAGCCCCTGCTCGTCGCCACGCTGGGGAACTTCGCCACGAAGCTGCTCTCCGGGCGCCCGGCCGGGATCACGCGCGTGCACGGGCAGGAGCAGGGGGTGACGCTGGGCGCGCGGACCGTGCTCCTGTACCCGCTCTTCCACCCCGCAGCCGCGCTCTACACCCCGTCCATGCTGAAGGTGCTCGAGGAGGACTTCGCGCGGATCCCCGCGCTGCTCGACCGCGTGGCCGACGCTCCCGAGCCGGAGGAGGAGCAGGCGCCTGCTCCCGCGGGGGAGCCCGACCCCGTCCAGCTCGGCCTGTTCTGATGCGATCGGGCCCCGGCGGGCCCGGCCCGGCGACGCGCACCGTCGAGCTGCGCACGGAGTCGGCAGCGGAGACCGAGCGCGTGGCCGCCCGGCTCGCCGAGCACTTGCGGAGCGGCGACGTGGTCACCGTCTCGGGCGAGCTCGGGACGGGGAAGACGACCTTCGTCCGCGGTGCGTGCCGTGCCCTCGGCGTCACCGTGCCCGTGACGAGCCCCACGTTCACGATCGGCCACCGGTACGCGGGCAGCCCCGGCGTCTCGCACCTCGACCTCTTCCGCTTCGCGGGCCTCTCCCCGGCCGAGTGGGGCGACCTCGAACCGTACTTCGACGACGCCGTCGTGTTCGTCGAGTGGCCGGAGGCGGGTCTCGCGGCGCTCCCTGCCGCGCGCGCCTCGATCCGCCTCGAGCATGCGGGCGGCGACCGCAGGGTGCTCGCGCTCGCCGCGGCTGACGACGCGCTGCTAGAAGGACTCGAGGAATGGTGACGCTCGCGTTCGACACGGCGACCGACGTCGCCACCAGCGCGCTCGTCGGGGACGGGGAGGTCCTCGGGGAGCGCGTTTCGCCGCCGCGCGCGCTCTTCGAGGACGTGGACGCTCTGCTCCGGGATGCCGGGCTCGAGCCGGCCGACCTCGACGCCCTCGTCGTCGGCACCGGGCCGGGCAGCTTCACGGGCACGAGGATCGGTCTCGCCGCCGCCCGTGGCCTGGCGCTCGCGCTCGACCTCCGGGTCGCAGGCGTCTCGACGCTCGACGCGCTCGCCGCCGCGCGGCCGGACGCCTTCCCGGTCGTGGACGCCCGCCGCGGCGAGGTCTTCGTCGCCGGCCCCCGGGCGGTCGCACCCGACGACCTCGAGCTCGATCCCGGGACCGTCTGCGTCGGGAGCGGCGCCGTCCGCTACCGGCACACGCTCGAGCGGCTCGGGGCTCGCGTGCCGTCGGACGACGATCCGGTCCACGTCCCGAGCGCCCGCCTCCACGCCGCGCTCGCCGGCGACTTCGGCCCCGTCGACGACCTCCTCCCGATCTACGTCCGCGCTCCGGATGCCAGGGCACGGAGCGGCGTATGAACGTCGAGCTGCGCCGGCTCGAGCAACGTGACCTGGACACGGTCGAGGAGATCGAGCGGGCCTCGTACCCGACGCCCTGGTCGCGCTCGATGTTCGCGGCCGAGCTGCGCAAGCCGAGCTCGATCGCCCTCGGGGCCTACCTCGAAGAGGGCGAGCTCGTTGGCTACGCGTTCGTCTCCCGCTACGTCGACGCGTGGCACGTGATGAACGTGGCAGTCTCGCCCGCGTTCAGGCGCCGCGGCATCGCGTCGACGCTCCTCGAGCGCCTCTTCGAGGTCACGGCCTCCGACCCGAGACGTGGCTACACGCTCGAGGTGCGCGTCTCGAACGCGGAGGCGATCCGGCTGTACGAGCGCCTCGGCTTCGAGTCCCGCGGCATCCGCCGCGGCTACTACACCGACAACCGCGAGGACGCGCTGATCATGTGGCGCGAGCCGGACACCGAGGAGAAGGCGTCGTGATCTTGGGAATCGAGACGTCGTGCGACGAGACGGCGGCGGCCGTGGTCACCGACGACGGGAACGTGCTCTCGTCGGTCGTCTCCTCGCAGGCGGATCTCCATGCTCGCTACGGCGGCGTCGTCCCGGAGATCGCGTCGCGGCGCCACCTCGAGCTCGTCGCCCCCGTCGTGCGGGAGGCGCTCGCGGAAGCGGACACCTCGATCAACGGGGTCGGGCGGGTTGCGGTGACGCGGGGCCCGGGGCTCGTCGGCGCGCTCCTCGTCGGCCTCTCCGTCGCGAAGGCGCTCGCGTGGGCCCGCCGCCTCCCGCTCGTGCCGGTCGACCATCTCGAAGGTCACGTCGCGTCGCTCTACCTCGAGCCGGACCCGCTCGAGCCGCCGTTCCTGTGCCTGCTCGCGAGCGGGGGGCACACGCTGCTCCTCGCAGTGCGCGAGCGCGGCTCGTCCGAGCGCCTCGGGACGACGCTCGACGACGCCGCCGGCGAGGCGTTCGACAAGGGCGCGCGGCTGCTCGGCCTCGGCTACCCGGGTGGTGCGGAGATCGACCGGCTCGCCCGCGAGGGCGACCCCCATGCGTTCCCGTTCCCCGTGGCTCGGGTACCGGGGCTCGACTTCTCGTTCTCCGGGCTGAAGACGGCGCTGCTGTACGCCGTCCGCGACCTCGACGAGGGTGAGGTGGAGCGGAGGAGGGCGGACCTGGCGGCCTCGTACCAGCGGGCGATCGTCGAGGCCCTGGTGGGCCGAGCGCGAGAGGCGGCCGGGCGGACCGGCCTCGAGCGCATCGCCGTCGTGGGCGGGGTTGCGGCCAACTCGGGCATCCGCGAGGCGCTCCCCGAGGCGCGGTTCGCGCCGCTTGCGCTTTGCACGGACAACGCCGCGATGATCGGCTCCGCCGCGCGCTTCACGGCCGCGCTCCCGTACCCCTCGTACCTCGGGCTCGATGCCTACGCGTCGTTCGCGTAGGGCGATCGCCGGGGCGGGGGCGGCGACGGCCGTCGCCTTCCTCGT
>DASSCD010000056.1:0-9739 GCA_035698005.1 Gaiellaceae bacterium
AGGATCACGTCCCCGATGACGTAGCCGTCGGGGCTGCAGGGGACGAAGTGCTTGGCACGGTCGCCCTCGAAGCCGTCGAAGCTGTTGACCGCGAGGTGCGAGAGCAGCTTCAGCGCGTCGGGGCCGTCCACCGCCAGGTCGTTCATGTGGAACGACTGGTCGAAGAGGACGCAGGTCTCCTGCCAGGCACGCTGCTCGTCGCGCCAGTTCGTGAACTCCGGTGGGACTCCCGGGAAGACGTTGGCGCCGGTCTGCGAGTTGCGCAGCAGCTCGACCGGGCTCTCCGCCGCCGCCAGCAGGTCTTCGAGGCTCCGATGACTCGAGGGCACCGCGACGGCCATTGTCGATGGCTGCCGGAAGATCGTCAACAATCCGCGTCATGCGAGCCCGGACGGTGCGGAGCAGCGCCCCGGTGGTAACCGTGCTCGGGCTCGGCGAGGCCGGCGCGCGGATCGCGGCCGACCTCGTCCAGGCGGGCGTCGCGGTCCGCGGCTACGACCCGGTCGCCGCGGCCCCTGCAGGCGTCGCCGCCGTCCACGATCCCGCCACGGCGGCTTCCGGGAGCGCCGCCGTGCTCGCCCTGACGACGGCCTCGACGGCGATCGCTGCCGCCGAGTCGGCGTTGCCCGCCCTCGGCTCCGGTGCGATCTACGCCGACCTGAATACCGCGTCGCCCGCGCTGAAGCGCGACCTCGCCGCGCTCGTCGACCGCGGGGGCGCGCGGTTCGCGGACGTCGCCCTGCTCGGGCCGGTGCCCGCCCGCGGCCTCGGGACCGCCGCGCTGGCCTCGGGCCCGGGCGCGCACGCGTTCTCGGAGCTGTTCGGCGCCCTCGGCATGCCCGTGGAGGTCGTATCGGACCGGCCCGGGGACGCAGCGACCCTGAAGCTCCTGCGCTCGGTCTTCATGAAGGGGCTCGCCGCAGCGGTGCTCGAGAGCCTGGCGGCGGCCGACGCCGCCGGCCACGAGGACTGGCTCCGTGGCGAGATCGCCGCGGTCGTCGGGGACCCTCTGGTCGAGCGGTTCGTCGAGGGCAGCATGCGACACGCCGCCCGCCGCGTCGAGGAGATGGAGGCCGCGCGCGAGCTGCTGCTCGAGCTCGGGGTCGAGCCGCGCGTCGCGACCGCGAGCGCGTCGGTGCTCGCGGAGATCGCCGCGGTCCGGCCCCCGGACGGGCGTTAGGGTTGGGCCGTTGACGACGCAGGAGGCCGTGGGAACGTCGCCAAGTGCCCGCGCGCGTGCGCTCGTACGCGGCGCCTACGACCTGCACGTCCACGTGGCGCCTGACGTCCCGCGGCGCCGGATCGACGACGTGACGCTCGCACGTCGCTTCGCGGAGCTCGGGCTCGCGGGGTTCGCCCTCAAGTCGCACTACACGTCGACGGCGGAGCGCGCGCAGATCGTCTCGTCGTTCGTCCAGGAGGTGGAGGTCGTCGGCACGCTCACCCTGAACTGGGCGGTCGGCGGCCTGAACGCGCTCGCCGTCGAGATCGCGGCGCGCGAGGGCGCGCGGATCGTCTGGATGCCCACTGTCGACTCGCCGGCGGAGACCGCGGGCAGGATGGAGCCGAAGGACGGCGACAAGGTCCCGCAGTGGGCGCGGCTCCAGCACGAGCTGCGCGGCCTCGGGCTGAGCGTCGAGCCGGTGCACGTCACCGGGCCGGACGGGGAGCTCCTGCCCGAAGCACGAGACGTCGTGCGGGCGATCGCAAGGCACGGGCTCGTCCTCGCGACGGGGCACCTGGCCCGCGACGACACCTTCGCCGTGGTCGACGCCGCACGCGCGGAGGGCGTCGCGGACATCGTCGTCACGCACCCCGAGTTCCCGTGCCAGGATTTCTCGATCGAGGACCAGCGTACGCTCGCCGAGCGCGGCTGCCTGCTCGAGCGCTGCCTGACCACGCCCTTCAGCGGCAAGACGACGTGGGAGCACGTCTTCGAGGGCGTGCGCGCAGTCGGCGTCGAGCGGTCGCTCTTCTCAAGCGACTGCGGCAACCCGGACTACCCTGCCGTCGAGGACGGCCTCGCGCTCTGGGCCGACCGCCTGCTCGGGGCCGGGTTCGACGAAGACGAGACGCGGGCGCTGATCGTGACGCAGTCGAGAAGGCTCGCAGGGGCGGAGTGACTCGCAACGGGTTCAGCCGATGAGCCGCACGCTCCTCGTGATCGGGGCGCACTCCGCGGACTTCGTCTGGCGCGCGGGCGGCGTCGTCGCGGTGACGACCGCGGCCGGCGGGACGGCACGCGTGCTCGCGCTCTCGTACGGCGAGCGCGGCGAGTCCGGTGAGCTGTGGAAGGAGCCGGGCCAGACGGTCGAGCGCGTGAAGGAGGCACGGCACGGAGAGGCGGCGCGCGCCGCGGCGGCGCTCGGCGCCGAGTTCGAGTGCCTCGACCTCGGCGACTACCCGCTGGAGATCGACAAGGCCGGCCTCGTCGCGATCGCCGACCGCATCCGCGAGCTCGCGCCCGACGTGCTGATCACGCACACGGACCGCGACCCGTTCAACCCCGACCACGCGGCCGCGTTCTTCGCCGTGGAGAAGGCCCGCGCGCTCGCGGCCGGCGCCGGCGTGCCGAGCGCGTTCGAGATCGTCGAGCCGCCAGAGCTGCTCCTCTTCGAGCCCCACCAGCCGGAGCTCTGCAACTTCGTGCCGACCACGTTCGTCGACATCACGCCCGTAATCGAGCAGAAGCGGGCCGCGATGGCGGAGATGAAGGCGCAGGCGTACCTGCACACGTACTACGACCAGCGCGCGGAGCAGCGGGGGAACCATGCGCGCCGCTCGTCGGGCAACGCGGCCATTCGGTACGCGGAGGCGTTCCAGCGCGTGACGCCGCAGGTCGTGGACGCGCTGTGATCGAGACGTTCGCCGCGCTGGCGCGTCTCGGGACGGCGACCGTGCACGAGGCCGCGGGGCGGGCGCCGATCGTCGACCTGCCGCTGATCCGGATCGTCCCCGATTCCCGTGCCGCCGGGCCGGCGAGGACCGTGCGGTGCGGGCAGGACGACAACCTGATGGTCCATGCGGCCGTCGCCGAGGCGCTACCGGGAGAGGTGCTCGTGCTCACGATGCCGCAGCCGGCGCCGGTCGCGCTCGTCGGCGAGCTTCTCGCGACGCAGGCGCTGGGCCGCGGCGTCGCAGCGATCCTCGTCGACGCCGCCGTCCGCGACGTCGACGAGCTGCGGGAGCTGGGGCTCCCGGTCTGGGCCCGCCACGTACGCGTCTCCGGCGCCGGGAAGCGTGTCCCCGGCACGATCGGAGAGCCGGTCGAGGTCGGCGGCGCGACGATCCGCCAGGGCGACGTCGTCGTCCTGGACGCCGACGGGGCGGTCGTCGTCCCGCGCGAGCGCGTCGAGGGGGTGCTCGCGGCTGCGCGCGAGCGCGCCGAGCGCGAGCGGGTCAAGCGGACGAAGCTCGAGGCCGGCGAGCTCTCCTACGACCTCGACGGCCTACGGGAGCTCGTCGAGGATGGCTGAGCGCATCCACGACCTCGCTCGGATCGGGCACGCCGAGCTCCTGACGCCGGAGCCGGAGGCGAGCCTCCGCTTCTTCGTCGACGTGCTCGGCATGGAGGAGGAGGCGCGGGACGGGCAGTCGGTGTTCCTGCGCGGCTGGGGCGACTACCTGCGCTACAGCCTGAAGCTCACGGAGTCCCCGAAGCCCGGGCTCGGGCACGTCGCGCTGCGAGCGTGGAGCCCGGAGGCGCTCGACCGCCGCGTCGCAGCCGTCGAGGCGGCGGGACGGGGAGTCGGCTGGATCGACGGGGACGTCGGGCACGGTCCGGCGTACCGCTTCACCGATCCCGACGGGCACGTCTTCGAGCTGTACTACGAAGCCGAGCGGTACGAGGCGCCCGAGCACCTGCGGCCGTCGTGGCGGAATCAGCCGCAGCGCTACGTCGGGCGCGGTGCGGCGGTCAAGCGCCTCGACCACGTCAACGTGCTGGCCACGGACGTGCGCGCGAACCGGAGGTTCGCGGAGGACGTGCTGGGCTACCGCCTGTACGAGCGGATCGAGCTGGACGACGGGACCGAGACCGGCGCCTGGCTCAGCCTCTCGATCGCCGCCCACGAGCTCATCTACGTCGCGGACGCGTACGGGGCATCGGGCCGGCTGCACCACCTCGCGTTCTGGGTCGACACCCGCGAAGAGTGCCTGCGCGCGGCGGACGTCTTCGTCGACGCGGACGTCCCCATCGAGGCGGCGCCGTCGAAGCACGGTGTCGCGCAGGGCTTCTTCCTGTACGGCTTCGAGCCCGGCGGGAACCGGATCGAGGTCACGACCGGGGGCTACTTCGTGTACGACCCGGACTTCGAGCCGATCACCTGGACCGCCGAGGAGCGCGCGCGGGGACAGTACTGGGGCGTGAAGACGATCGAGAGCTTCCACACGTACGGCACACCGGACGTCGCCGGCGAGGGCTGACGCGTGGCCTCGCTCCGCGACGCCCTCGCGCAGCCGGGACGCTTCGTCGTCGCGGCCGAGCTCGTCACGAGCCGGGGCCCGATCACGTCGGAAGGCGGCGCGAGGGTGCTCGCGCTCGCGCGGGACCTGGCCGCGGACCCGCGGATCGACGTCCTCTCGATCACGGACAACCCGGGCGGCCACGCGATGCTCTCGCCCGACGCGCTCGGGACCGATCTGGTCTCGCGCGGGCAGGACGTGATCATCCACCTCGCCTGCAAGGACTGGAACCGCAACGCGCTCGAGAGCCGCGGCTGGCAGCTCAGCTCGGCGGGCTTCCACAACGTGCTCGCGCTGTCCGGCGACTATCCGGTCATGGGCCATCGGGGTCTTGCGGCCCCGGTGTTCGACATCGACTCGGTCGGGCTCATGAGTCTCTTCTCGCAGATGAACGCCGGCCTGCCGGACACGCGCCGGCCCGACTCCCGGCTGCAGCGCACGGACTTCTTCCTGGGCGGCGTCGTCACCAACCACAAGCGGCACGAGCGCGAGGTGATGCCCCAGTACTTCAAGCTACGCAAGAAGGTGCGCGCGGGCGCGCGCTTCGTCATCAACCAGGCCGGCTGGAACACGCGGAAGGACGACGAGCTGATCCGCTGGATCCGCCGCGATGGGCTGCCGCTCCGCGTCCTCGCGAACGTGTACCTGCTCTCGCGCACGGCGGCCCGTGCGTTCCACCGCGGGATCATTCCCGGCATCGTCGTCACCGACGAGCTGCTCGAGCTCGCCGAGCGGCACGGCGCCAGCGCGGACAAGGGACGCGCGTTCTTCGTGGAGCTCGCGTCGAAGCACCTCGCGGTCGTGCGCGCACTCGGCTTCGACGGCGTCTACCTCGGCGGCCACATGCCCGCGGAGACGTTCGGCGAGATCGTCGACCGGGCCGCAGCCCTCGCACCCGACTGGCCGCAGCTCGCGCGGGAGATCCAGTTTCCGCGCGCCGGGGAGTTCCACTACTTCGAGCGCGACCCCGACACCGGTCTCTCCTCGGACGTCGTCAACGCCGCCTACCTCGAATCCAAGCGCCGGCGGCGCACGGACCTGCGGGTCCCCGTCAAGTACCGGGTCAGCCGCCGCCTCCACGACACGGTCTTCGCGCGCGACGCGCCGCTGTTCGGGGCCGGGCGGAGCCTGTACCGCCGGATCGACAGCGGCCCACGCGCCGTGCGCAAGGTCGCTCATGCCTTCGAGCAGGCCGCGAAAGTGCCCCTCTTCGCGTGCAAGGACTGCGGCGACTGCTCGCTGCCGGAGATCGCGTACGTCTGCCCGGAGTCGCAGTGCGCGAAGAACCAGCGCAACGGCCCGTGCGGCGGGACGCGCGACGGCCTGTGCGAGGTGTACGACAGCGAGTGCATCTGGTCGGACGCATACGAGCGCCTGAAGGCATACGGGGAGGAGGAGTCGATGCTGGACGGCCCCGTCGTGGTCAAGGACAACGGGCTCGCGGGGACGAGCGCCTGGGCGAACACCTTCCTCGGGCGCGACCACCAGGCGGACGCGGGCTCGGCGTGAGTCGCAGGCGCGCTTCCCTAGTATCTGCCCCACGAACCGTGTCTCGAGGAGGAGGTGGGAGAGCATGACCTTTACGAGCCTCGAAGAGAAGCTGCAGGCCGTCGGGAGCGCCGTCGAGATGGCCCGCAACTCGCAGATCGGGCCCTACGTCTACCCGGCGGTCCCGTCCGAGTTCTCCAACTGGCGCGACGAGCAGGTGGCCTGGCGCGAGACGTCGGCGCTCTTCGACCAGTCCCACCACATGCTCGACCTACAGATCGAGGGCCCGGGCACGATCGCGCTCCTCTCCCACGTGGGCGTGAACTCCTTCGAGAGCTTCGTCCCAGGCAAGGCGAAGCAGCTCGTCGCCTGCAACGACGACGGCTACGTGATCGGAGACGGGATCCTCTTCTTCCTGGACGAGGACCGGGTCCGTCTCGTCGGGAGGCCCTCCGCCCACAACTGGGTGGAGTACCACGCGGAGACGGGGGGCTACGACGTGACGCTGTCGCGGGACGAGCGGACCGCCGTCAACCCGACGGGCGGTCGCGAGCTCTACCGGTTCCAGGTGCAGGGCCCGACGGCCCTCGACGTCCTGGCCAAGGCGACCGGCGGCGCGCTGCCCCAGATCACGTTCTTCAACCTGGGCGAGCTCACGATCGCGGGCCACGCGGTTCGCGCGCTCCACCACGGGATGTCCGGCGTGCCGGGACTCGAGCTCTTCGGCCCGTGGGAGGAGCGGGAGGACGTGCGGGCGGCGATCGTCGAGGCCGGGAGCGACTTCGGCCTGCGTCAGGTCGGGTCGCGGGTCTATGCGACGAACACGCTCGAGTCCGGCTGGATCCCGTGCCCGCTGCCCGCAGTCTTCACGGGTGAGGGCATGCGGGCCTACCGCGAATGGCTCCCCGCCGACGGCTACGAGGGAACGGGCTCGCTCGGCGGCAGCTTCTACTCCGACGACATCGCGGACTACTACCTCACGCCACACGACCTCGGGTACTGGCCCTTCGTCAAGTTCGACCACGACTTCGTCGGGCGCGATGCCCTGCAGACACTGGGCGCGGAGCCGACGCGGCGGAAGGTGACGCTCGCCTGGAACGGCGAGGACGTCGCGAACGCGATGGGTACCCTCTTCGAGCCCGGGGCGCCGGCGAAGTACATCGACGTCCCGCTCTCGAACTACGCGACCTGGCCGAACGACAAGGTCCTCCGAGACGGCGCCATGGTCGGCGTCTCGACCTTCTCGGGCTACAGCTACAACGAGCGGTCGTTCCTGTCCCTGGCGGTCGTCGACGTCGACGTCGAAATCGGAACCGAGGTCATCCTCGTGTGGGGCGAGGAGGGCGGCGGCTCCGCGAAGCCGGTTGTCGAGCGCCACGCGCAGACGGAGATCCGCGCCGTCGTGAGCCCGTGCCCGTACTCCGAGGTCGCACGCGGCTCGTACCACGAGGGCTGGCGCACGAAGGCCGGGGTCGCGTAGGAGGCGCCGCTCAGCGACGATCGTCGAGCACGTAGTGCGCCGTGGTGTCGAAGTCGGGCGCCTCCGGTCGCAGCCGCATCGAGAGGCCGAGGCGCTCGATGCCGAACCCACGGGCCAGGAGGCGGCGGTACGCGTCCAGACGACCCGTGTCGACTCCGGCCACGAGACGGTTGGGCCCTGACTCGGCCGCGTAGGCCTCGCCGGCGTCGAGCAGCGCCTCGAAGCGCGCCGCTGCCCCCTCGCCCGGGCGCGCCGCGGCGAACTTGACGTAGCAGGTGTCGCTGCCCGCCTCGCTGCCCGCGCCGCGGTGGCAGACGGCCACCCCGTCCAACACGCTGCCGTCCCGTAACAGCACCGTGTCACCGATGCCCTGCTCGATCGCCGCCTCGACCTCACGAGAGACGTCGAGCCCGGGGAAGACCTCCTCGGTCAGCCCCCGGATCTCGTCGAGGACGTTTGTGCGCCGGTCGCTCCGCGTCTCAGAGGCGAGCGCGTACGAAGCGCGCGCCGTCGCGTCGATCTCCTTGGCTGCGACCACCGTGAGGTGCCCGGGCCAGAAGCCGTGCTTCTGGTAGAGGCCGACGTGCTTCGGGCTGTCCGCGAAGGTGAAGAGCGCGGCCTGGCGCAGGCCCCAGCGCTCGAACGCGTCGAGCACCGGCTCCACCAGGCGCCCTCCGAGGCCTCGATCCCAGAGGGTGGGGTCGACGGTGAGCGGGCCCAGGATCCCGAACGAGCCCCAGCGAGCGGCGAAGACCGAACCCACGACGCTGCCGTCGACCTCGGCGGCCCAGGCGTGCTCCGGGGCGGCGCGAAATCTCGTGCGGACGAGGTCGCTCTCACCGAAGGGATCGGGAAGCCCGCGGAACGTCCCGAAGGCCAGCCGCAGGATCCGGTCCGCCTCGTCGAGGTCGTCGACGCGCATCGGCCTGACGCGCACCGCGCTCGGGCGCATGACGTCAGGACGCGACGGTCGGAAGACGCAGCAACGTCGACCCCGGGACCCGCTCCAGCAGGTGGCGGTTCTGGACGGCGATGTCGAGGTTCACGCGCGCGATGCGTGCGTGCTCACGCGCGATCGAGTCCGCGCGCGCTCCCTCGCGCCGCGCGATGGCGTCGACGAGCCCGTGGTGCTGGTGCTGTGCGACGAGGAGGATCTCCCACGACTCGGGGAGGGCCGAGTGCACCATCAACAGAGCGCTCGGGGGCGCGAACGGGAGCGAGAGGACGTGCTCCAGCGCCCGGGTCAGCTGCGCGCTCTTCGCCAGCTCGAGGAAGCCGTCGTGGAACTCCTCGTTGAGCCGGAGGTAGTCCATGAAGGCATCCAGGCTCGGGCTGTGCACGACGGTGTCGAGCTCGCGGCAGCACTCGCGCAGGGGGTCGAGCTCGTCCTCGGACTCGAGCCGTTCCGCGGCGAGGCGCGCGGCCGTGCCCTCGAGCACCCCGCGGAGCTCGATCGCGTCGTCGATGTCGGTGCGGGTGAACTCCCGCACGACGAACCCGCCGCCCGGGAGGGTCTCGAGGAGCCCTTCGTGCTCGAGCGTCATCAGGGCGATCCGGAGCGGCGTCCGGGAGACCCCGAGCTCCTCGACCAGGCGGAGCTCCGGAACGCGCTCGCGCGGCCTGAACACGCCGTTGAGCAGGAGCTCGCGCAGGCCGAGCGTCGCCTTCGTCGTCTGCGAGTTCCCGTGGTTCCCACGTGGCACGCCCGGGAGCCTAACCGCACGCGCAGCGAGATCGCGTGTGCGATCAGCGCTCGGACGGCGCCGGCCTGGGCGGCCCTGTCTCGCGCCTGCGCCGGCCGCCGATCCGACGCGCGAAGGTGACGACGGCCGGGACGACACCGCGTCTGAAGCCGAGGAAGATCGCGATCACGAAGACGCCGTACAGCGCCTCGCGCAGCTGGATGACGTCGAAGTCCAGGAACCGGCCCTCGGCCGTGGCCAGCCGCTCGTCCACGACCGCGAGCACGCCGGCCCCGATCACCGGGCCGATCAGCGCCCCGAGCCCGCCGAACGCCACCAGTACGAGGACGCGGACGTCCACGTTCTGGAACGCGTACGTGTCCGGGCTGACGAAGCCGGAGCTGTAGGCGTAGAGCGCACCGGCCAGCCCGATCATCGCCGAGCCCACGGTGGCGGCGTAGATCCGGTAGCGCGCGACGTCGACCCCGGCAAGCTCCGCAGCCATCTCGTCGTCGCGCAGGCCGCGGAACGCCCAGCCGACATGCGAGAGCTGCAGCACGCGGAAGACGAGAAGGAAGCCGACGACCACGCCGGCGAAGAGGTAGTAGCCCCCGACCTGGTCGTC
>DASSCD010000057.1:0-14008 GCA_035698005.1 Gaiellaceae bacterium
ACGGACACGACCGAGGCCGGCGAGACGACCGACGACGGGACGACGGACGACGGCGACACCACGGGAACGGGCGTCCTCACCGAGGACTGCCTCGCCGCCGTCTCGGCCTTCGTGTCCCTGAGCCAGGCCGTCGGCGCCGCGACGACCGGCGGGTCGTCGGGCGCGGGTGAGTTCAGCGACGAGCTCGAGGAGTTCGCGGACAAGGCGCCCGCTGAGGTCCAGGACGACATCCGAACCCTCGCGGATGCCTATGCGGCGTTCATCGACGAGCTGTCCGACCTCGATCTGCAGGAAGGACAGGTCCCGAGCGGGGACCAGATCCAGACCCTCACGGAGGCGTCGGAGAAGCTGAACACACCCGAGGTCACGCAGGCGAGCGAGAACTTCAACACCTGGGCCCAGACGAACTGCCCGCGCTGAGCGAGGTTGCGGCCAGGTGGCGAGGGCGGCGTTCGAGCCGTCCTCGCCCGCGGTCGCTCAGGGGGCGACCGTCGCGCAGATCGCGTGCACGACGACCTTCCAGGTCGCGCCCGTGGCCACGGCCTCCCAGGCCTCGGCCTCCCACGCGTTGTCGCCCGCCGGATGGTTCTCCACCGCGGTGACCCGCGCCCGTCCGGCGCCGCTGATCTCGACACCGCCTCCGAGGACCTTCTTGCCCGCGGGACACGTCGCGGTCAGGTTCTTCGGGCTCGCGGAAGTGAGCGGCGTCTCCGATGCGACCTGCTCGCGCCCGCTGACTCCCGGCGGTCCCTGTGGACCGGTCGGCCCGTGGGGGATCTGTCCGGGCCGAAAGTCGACGCGGCGCAGGGAGCCATTCCGCACGTCCGCCGACGACACGCCGCCGTCGGCGATGTCGGCCGAGGTCACGTTGCCGTTCTTGATCTTCGCAGTCGTGACCGCACCGTTCCGAAGCTCGGCGGTGCCGACGCTCGCTCGCGGGACGGTGACGACGGCGGCGACGCCCGTCCCGCCGAGCGCGACGAGCAGCGCTGCAGAAGCGAGGACGGCGGCTGGCGAGGGTAGCTTGCGTGGCAGGCGCATCGAACGGCTCGCCGACTGACTTCGTCGTTCGCGCGCCCCTTCCTCCCGGGCTGTCCGCGGGGAACGTCCGAGGCGCTGCCTACCTTCTGCACGTGAAAGTCCTCGGCATCGACCCAGGGACGGCTGCGTGCGGCTACGGGATCGTCCACGAAAGCGGAGGGCGCCTCCGGGCGGAGGGCTTCGGCTGCTGGCGGACCTCCGCCCGCGACCGGCCGGACCTCAGGCTGCTGGCGATCTTCGAGGAGGTTCAGGGGCTCATTGCGGCGCACGCGCCGGACGCCGTCGCGCTCGAGGAGTCCTTCGTGGGTGCCGACGCCCGCATCGCGCTCTTCGTCGGGCAGGCGCGCGGCGCCGTGCTCGTCGCGGCCGCGGCCGCCGGAGTCGACTGCACCGAGTATGCGCCGGCGCGGGTCAAGCAGGCCGTCTGCGGCTACGGGCGGGCGGAGAAGGGCCAGGTGCAGCGGATGGTGAAGCTCGTCCTCGGCCTCGACGCCGAGCCCGCCACCTCGCACGAGGCGGACGCGCTCGCGGTCGCGATCTGCCACGCGCTCGCGCCCCCTCTCCTCGAGGCGGCCTCCGCATGATCTCGCGCCTCCGCGGTGTTCCCGTCGGGCGCTCGCCCGACGGGCTCGTCCTCGACGTCGGCGGCGTCGGCTACCTCGTCGCCGCGACGCCGAGCGCGCTCGGCCGCGCGGACTCGGGTCGCGAGGTCTCCCTGGAGACGTACCTGCACGTGCGGGAGGACGCGCTGCAGCTCTACGGCTTCGGGGACGCATCCGAGCGGGAGCTCTTCGTCAGCCTGCTCGGCGTGAGCGGCATCGGCCCGAAGGTGGCGCTGGCCGTCGTCTCGAGCTCGCCCGCCGCGGAGCTGCGCCGCGCGATCGCGCTCGGCGACGCCGCGCGCTTCCAGGCGATCCCGGGCATCGGCAAGAAGACCGCCGAGCGCATCGTGCTCGAGCTCAAAGAGAAGCTCGGCAGCGACGACGTCGTCGTGCTTCCCACTGCGGCCGGGGGCGCGTCGTCGTCGCACGTCGTCGCGCGCGACGCCCTCGTCGAGCTCGGGTACACCGTCACCGAGGCCGAGCAGGCGCTCGCGCGCGTCGATCCCGACCTGCCGGCGGAGGAGCGCGTCCGCGAGGCGCTGCGGAGCGCAGCCTGACCATGAGCAACGCTCGCCTTCGGCGCGCGTTCGCGGGGGAAACCATGTTTCGCCCGCGTTTCCCCTTCTTCTCGAGATCGTGGGGAACCTCCCGGATCCGCACGCCCCTCCCCACTCACGGGCCAGGAGACGGCCCGTGAGCTCCCAGTTCCTTGCACCGGTGCTGCACGAGGGCGAGGAGGACGTCGAGCGCTCGCTCCGGCCGCGGCGCCTCGACGACTTCGTCGGCCAGGAGCGGACGAAGGAGCAGCTCTCGATCGCGCTCGACGCCGCCCGCGCCCGCGGCGATGCCCTCGATCACGTCCTCCTCGTCGGGCCGCCCGGGCTCGGCAAGACAACGCTCGCGACGATCGTCCGCGAGGAGCTCGGCGTGGGGCTGCGCACGATCGCCGGGCCGGCGCTCGAGCGCAAGGGTGACATGGCGGCGATCCTCACGGGCCTCGAGACGCGGGACGTCCTCTTCATCGACGAGATCCACCGCGTCAACCGCGCGATCGAGGAGATCCTGTACCCGGCTCTCGAGGACTTCCGGCTCGACATCGTCGTCGGCCAGGGGGCGGGTGCGAGGACGCTCACCCTGGACCTGCCGCCCTTCACTCTCGTCGGCGCGACGACTCGGACGGGGCTGCTGACGACGCCTCTCCGCGATCGCTTCGGCATGACGTTCCGCCTCGGCTACTACGAGCCTGCCGAGCTCGCTTCGATCGTCGTGCGCTCCGCGGGAATCCTCGGGGTCGAGCTCGAGGACGGCGCCGCGGAGGAGATCGCGGGCCGATCCCGCGGCACGCCGCGCGTCGCGAACCGGATCCTGCGCCGTGTGCGGGACGTCGCCGAGGTCCGCCATGCCGGCGTCGTCACGCTCGATGTCGCGCGGGAGGCGCTCGAGCTGCTGGAGGTCGACGAGGCGGGGCTCGAGCGGGTCGACCGCGAGCTCCTGGCCGCGATCGCGCACAAGTTCGGGGGAGGCCCGGTCGGCCTCTCGACGCTCTCCGTCACGCTCGGCGAGGAGACCGACACGATCGAGGACGTATACGAGCCGTACCTGCTCCAGCTCGGCTTTCTCCAGCGCACGCCGCGCGGCCGCGTGATCACCGCCCTCGGGCGGGAGCACATCGGTGTGACGGCACCGGCAGACGGGCTCTTCTGATGTCGGGGACGATCTGGACCCCGGGCATGGCCGGCCCGCTCGACGAGCTGGTCGCACGCCTCGCGCGCATGGTCGGGGCGTTCGCTCAGGAGCACGAGCTCGAGCAGGCGGAGGTGCGCATCGAGCTCGCCGACGGGTCGCGCCACGTGATCGCGAGCCTCATGCCGGAGCCCGGGTTCGGCTTCTTCTCGTTCACCCCCCACGGCGAGGCCGGTGAGGAACCGCGCCGTGTGATCGTCCCGATCGGAGCCGTGAAGACGGTCGAGATCTCGGCGCCGGACGCGGAGTCGTCGTTCGGCTTCGCCGTCGCGGAGTAGCTCAGCCCGCGTCGACTCGGGGCGACGGAAAGAGCGTGTCCTCGAGCTGTGCGTCGATCTTCGGGATCGTTCGCATCGCCCAGGCGGTGAACCCGGCGATCGAGAGGAGGAAGAACGCGGCGCCGAGAGCGATACAGGCACCGAGCCCGAGGTCGAGACCGACGCCCGCGATGCCGGCCGCCCCGCCCGCGACGACGGAGTTGACGACCGAGACGATGCCGGGTACCGCGACGAACGCCTGGGTGCGCGGCGGGACGCGTCGCATCGCCATCGCGGACTGGAGGACCCCGGCCCGATCGTCGTAGCGGCTCGTGACGAAGTACTGCTCGAGTTCCGGCGCGAGCTGGAGATACGCGTTGCGGATCCTGTTCATGCCCTGCATCCAGCGCGCGTCCTCGGCGTTGACCTGGGAGAGCCGAACGATCGTCACGACGCCGAGGAAGTACACGACGGGCAGCAGGACGAGGGCGAACGCCACGAAGGCCGAGCCGGCGTCCGTCGCCTGCGCGACCAGTGCGAGCGCGACGACGGCCCCGGTGAGCGCGGCGACGTAGATCGAGGTGCGGCTCAGCGCCTCCATGTACACGAGGCTCCGTGCCGAGAGGAGGCTCCAATGCTCGGTCGTCAGGATCTGGAGCGCGTGCTGCCCGAAGGCGCTCGGGGGCGTACCCGCATGTGTGGGGGCGACGCGCGAGGTCGGATCCGGCTCGAGCACGACGGTCGGGTCAGTCTAGGGCCGTCTCACCGGCCCGGCAATCGCGCTACGCGCGGTACTGGTACTCGTGCCAGGACGGCACCGGCGCGAGCTCGAGCAGCGTCCGGCCGCCCTGCGGCTCGGCGTAGCCGAAGTCACCGGTGTCGTCTTCGAAGGCGACGTCGAGCAGCCCCTCCTTCACGCGGTGGTCGAGCCAGGCCCCGCGGAACACGAGCTTGCGCAGCCAGTAGACGAGGGACTCCCCGTTCACGAGCGAGACGAGCTCCCAGTGCCGGACGAGGTAGAGCCCGAGCCCGCTGCGAGGCTCCACGATGCGCCCGTCCGCGGCGAGCTCGACGAGGTCCGCCGCCTCCTCCTCGTCGAGATTGTTCGAAGCGACGAGGCCGAGCCGGACGGCAGCACCGGTCACGCGCTCCTCGAAGTCGTCGACGCTGAACTCGAACCGATGCCCGAGGAACTCGACGACGAAGTCGTCCCCGGAGCGATAGTTGGCAGCGAGCATCGCGATCAGCGTATCTAGGCTTTCCGCTGTGACCCAGTGGCGCCTGATCGGAGCGATGGTGGTCGTCGTCCTCGCCGTCTGGCTCCTCGGGGCCGCGGTGACGAAGTACACGCTCGAGCAGATGGCGTACGTGACGCCGATCGCGGTCGTCGTCGTGGGGGTGACGATCGGGCTCGTGCTGCTCTGGGTGAAGGTGGTGGCCGACTCGCTGCGCCGCCGCCGCGGCGAGCACTGAGCTCGACCCAGACAGGCCGCCCTCGCGACCCGAAGCCGCGCGAGCGGGTTCCGGTCTTACGGGCCAACCGGCGCTGAGGGGCCGGCGGCGCAGCGGCCGCGAAGCGGACGCCTTCAGGAGTTTCGGGGCCGGAAGCCGCGCGAGCGGGTTCCGGTCTTGCGGGCAAGAGCCGTCCGGAGGCCTCCGTACCGTCATCCGGGTGACGGGCGCATGGACGATCGCACCGCTCGAGCCGGACGCAGCGCCGGCGCTCGCACGCGCTCTCGGGGTCGGGGAGGTCACGGCCTCGGTGCTCGTCCGGCGCGGGTACGGCGACCCCGACGCGGCGAGGCGCTTCCTCGAGGCCGAGCTTCCCGGCCACGACCCGTTCCTCCTCGGCGACATGCGCGACGCGGTCGAGCGGATCCGCGCAGCCATCGCCGCCGGGACGCGGATCTGCGTGCACGGCGACTACGACGTCGACGGCATCTGCGCGACCGCGCTCGCCGTGCTCGTCCTCCGGGAGCTCGGCGCGGACGTCGACTGGCACCTCCCGAGCCGTTTCGAGGAAGGCTATGGCGTGTCCCGCGACACGCTGGCGCGGCTTGCCGACGAGGGCGTCGGACTCGTCCTCACGGTCGACTGCGGGATCACCGCGGTCGAGGAGATCGCGGAGGCGCGAGCGCGCGGGCTGGAGGTCGTTGTCACCGACCACCACCGACCGGGCGAGACGCTCCCCGACTGCCCGATCGTGGCGACGAGACCGTCCTGGTACCCCTTCCCGGAGCTCTGCGGCACGGGGGTCGTGCACAAGCTGGCGGAGGCGCTCCTCGGCCCGGACCATCCGGCGCTGCGACGCGGCCTCGACCTCGTCGCGCTCGCGACGATCGCCGACGTCGTCCCGCTCGTGGACGAGAACCGCGCGCTCGCCTCCGCGGGGCTGCGCGCGCTCGCCTGCACCCGCCGCCCGGGGCTGCAGGCGCTGATGCGGAACGCGAGCGTCGATCCCGCCGTGGTCGACGCAGGGGCAGTCGCCTTCCGCCTCGCCCCGCGCATCAACGCGGCCGGGCGCCTGTGCCGGCCAGACGTGGCGCTCGAGCTCGTCCTCACCGAGGACGCCGACGAGGCGAAGAGGCTCGCACAGGAGCTCGAGGGCCTGAACCGCGACCGCCAGGCGGTCGAGGACCGCATCCTTCGCGAGGCGAGCGCCCTCGTCGAGGCGCTGCCGGAGCGCGAGCGAAGGCGGCGTGGGTACGTCCTCTGGAGCGAAGACTGGCACGAGGGCGTGATCGGGATCGTGGCCTCGCGCCTCGTGGAGCGGTTCCACCGGCCCGTCGTGCTCGTCACGGGCTCGCAGGACCGGTGGAAGGGCTCGGGCCGCTCGGTACCGGCCTTCGACCTGCACGGCGCCCTTGGCGCGTGCTCGGAGCACCTCGAGCGGTTCGGGGGGCATCGCGCGGCGGCGGGCCTGTCGATCGACCCGGATCACCTCGACGCCTTCGCCGAGGCCTTCGCGACGCACGCGGATCGTGAGCTCGGGGACGAGGACCTCCATGTCCCGACCGTGGTGGACGCGGTCGTCTCCGCCGAGGACCTGACGCTCGGGGTCGCGCAAGAGCTCGACCGCCTCGCGCCCTTCGGGCTCGGCAACCCGGACGTGACGCTGCTCGTGCCCGGCTCGCGTGCGGTCTCGCCCTCGCTCGTCGGCGACGGCAAGCACCTGCGCTTCCGCGTCCGTCAGCAGGAGCGCGACGCCGGCAGCGCGATCGCGTTCGGCCAGGGGTTCGAGCTCGACCGGCTGCGTGCCGAGGGGCTGTTCGACGTCGCCTGCAGGCTGAAGGAGAACCGCTGGAACGGAACCGTGGCGCCGCAGCTCGTCGTCCGGCGCATCTTCGACACCCCGGACGGCTACCAGGAGCTGCGCGAGAGCTTCGGCGCGGTGTGGCGCGCGGGCGCCGCGGCGTGGACCCCGGATGCGCGCCGCGTCTTCACCGAGCTCGGGCTCGACAGCGTCCTGCCCGGCGGTCACGGGCGGCGTCGCCAGCTGCTCGAGTCGGAGACGTTCCGCGCGCTGCTCGCGCGCGAGGCAGAGGTCGCCTTCCCCGAGGCGGCATGAGCGGAGCGGCCGTGCGCGCTCTCAGCCGAGGCCGGGCCGCGACGGGACGAGCGCGTCGCGCATGACGAGCGCGAGCCGCCGCGCGAGTCGTTGCCTGAGCCAGCGTCGGAAGGTGCGCATGGGATGCCGCTCTTCGCCGCTCTTCGGGCCGTTCCTGCCGCCGGGCGGGAGGCTCGAGAGGGCGCCAGTACACTGAACAGATGAGCGTCCTCGACGCCAAGCGGCATCACGAGCACCTCGTCGACGAGCTGATCGCCGAGGTCGAGGGGTACAACCCGGAGGTCGACAGGGACCTGCTGCGGCACGCGTTCCACGTCGCCGAGCGGGCTCACGAGGGCCAGGTCCGCCGCTCGGGCGAGGAGTTCATCTACCACCCACTGGGTGTCGCGCGCATCTGCGCGGAGCTCCACCTCGACGAGCAGACGCTCGCCGCCGCCCTCCTGCACGACGTCGTCGAGGACACCGGAGCGGACCTCGAGGAGATCCGCACCGAGTTCGGCCCGGAGATCGCGCAGCTCGTCGAGGGCGTGACGAAGCTGACCCGGATCACGTTCCAGAGCCGCGAGCAGGCTGAGGCCGAGAACTACCGGAAAATGATCGTCGCGATGGCGCAGGACGTCCGCGTCATCCTCATCAAGCTCGCCGACCGCCTCCACAACATGCGGACGATCGAATACCAGAGCAAGCAGAAGCAGGGGCAGAAGGCGCGCGAGACGCTCGAGGTCTACGCCCCGCTCGCACACCGGCTCGGCATCCATGCGCTCAAGTGGGAGCTCGAGGACCTCGCGTTCCAGACGCTGCACCCGCGGAAGTACGCCGAGATCAAGGCGATGGTCGCCGACCAGCGCGCCGATCGCGAGGCGCAGGCGGACCGCGCCGCCGAGATCCTCGGCGAGGAGCTCGAGAAGTCCGACGTGCCCGCGGAGATCACCGCGCGCGCGAAGCACCTCTACTCGATCTACGACAAGATGGCCAAGCGGGGCCGCGAGTTCAACGAGATCTACGACCTGACCGCGATGCGGGTCGTCTGCGAGCGTGGGGGGGAGGAGGGAACCCGCGACTGCTACGCGGCGCTCGGGCTCATCCATTCGCTCTGGAAGCCGATCTCAGGGCGGTTCAAGGACTTCATCGCGATGCCGAAGCTGAACCGCTACCGCTCGCTGCATACGACCGTGATCGGGCCGGAAGGGAAGCCGCTCGAGATCCAGGTGCGGACACGGCAGATGCACGAGGAGGCGGAGTACGGTGTCGCGGCGCACTGGCTGTACAAGCGCGGCCGCGCCTCGAAGGAGGACGACGAGTGGCTCACCTGGGTGAAGTCGCTCATGGACTGGCAGGCCGACGAGCAAGACCCGGGGGAGTACATGCGCAGCCTGCGCACGGACCTCTTCGCGGACGAGGTCTACGTCTTCACGCCGAAGGGCGAGGTGAAGGTGCTGCCCTCCGGCGCGACGCCGATCGACTTCGCGTACGCGGTGCACACGGACGTCGGGCACCGCACCGTCGGCGCCAAGGTGAACGGCCGCATCGTGCCGCTCCACTACCGCTTGAAGAGCGGCGACTTCGTCGAGATCCTCACCTCGAAGTCGGGACGCGGCCCGTCACGCGACTGGCTCGCGCTCGTCACCTCGTCGCGCGCGCGGAACAAGATCCGGCAGTGGTACCAGCGCGAGACGCGCGAGGAGACCGAGGCCAAGGGGCGCGAGGTGCTCGACCAGGCGCTGAAGGCGCAGAAGCTCCCGTACCGGAAGCTCCAGGGCTCGAGCGTGCTCGCGCAGGTCATCCGCGAGACCGGATTCAAGAAGGCGGAGGACTTCTACGTCGCGCTCGGCGCGGGCAAGCTCCCGCCGGGCCAGATCGTCAACAAGGTCATCCAGCGCCTGAAGACCGACGAGGTCGCCGCCGAGCCGGTCGTCCCGACGAAGCCGCCGCGCGCGAAGACCGCGGTCTCGAGCGACCGGCTCGGGATCACCGTGCCCGGCGTCGAGGACGTTCTCGTCCGGCTTGCCAAGTGCTGCACGCCGGTCCCGGGCGACCCCGTCCTCGGCTACATCTCGCTCGGCCGCGGGATCACCGTCCACCGTGAGGACTGCCCGAACGTCAAGGCCTTGCAGCGGAACCCGGAGCGCTTCACGCCGGTCGAGTGGGAGGGGGGCGCCTCCGCCGGCTTCCTCGTGCAGATCTCGGTCGACGCGTGGGACCGCGCCCGCCTGCTCGAGGACGTCGCCCGCACGTTCGCCGAGCACGGCGCGAACATCGTCTCGTACGGCGGCGTCGTCGAGGACGGTATGGCGCGGAACTGGTACACGGCCGAGGTCGGCGACGTGAAGGAGCTTCGCTCCCTGCTCACGGCGCTCCGCAACCTCGAAGCCGTCTTCGACGCGTACCGCGTGACCCCGTCGTAGGGGTGACTGTCACCCCGAAGGGTGACTGTCACCGGCTTGTGCGACTACGAAGGCCAGTCGGGGTGGTCGCGGAGCGCTGCCATGTCTTCGTCCTGGCGCATGTCGTCGGCCCACTCCGGCTTCAGCTCGAGGGCGCGGCGTACGTGCCCGATGGCGTCGTCCGTGCGCCCGGCGAGCGCCTCCGCGCGGCCGAGGTGATACAGCGCCGCCGGGTGCTCCGGGTAGCGCTCGAGCGCGCCCGCGATCTCGTCCACCATCGCGTCGTAGTCGCCCGCCGCGCGATGCCGCTCGGCTGCGAACCAGAACTCCCACGGTGAGGGCTCGTACGCCTGCCCGCGTCGGCCGCCGACCGCGAGCACCGTCGTCCCCGCCTCCTCGGCCCGCGCATGGCGCTTCACGGCTGGCTCGCGCAGGAAGACGAGCGTGCCGGCGGGGGCGTCGAGCGTCTCGCCGTCCAGCGTGAACGTTGCTCGGCCCGAGAGCACGAGGTAGAGCTCCTCGTGGCCGAGCGAGGTCTCGGTGTGCTCCTCGACGACGTCGTCGCCCGCGTTCGGCGCGACGTACGAGTTGATCCCGAACGCGCCGATGTCGAGCGTGCGACGCACCGGGCGCCAGAGGAGCGTGCCCTCGACCACGGGGATCGGCTCGATCTCGTCGAGCCGCACGCTCTCCCAACCGCCGGCCACGGGCCGACTCTAGCGAGGACGCGACGGGGGCCGCTCCCGCGGCCCCCGTGTGGTTGCTCCGCGACTACGAGCTAGGACGGGCGCGAGCCGAGCGTCACCTGCAGCGTCGTGCGCTCACCGCCCCGCAGCACCGTGATCGAGACCTTGTCTCCGGGCTGCTTCGCGTCGACCGCGCTCTGGAGCGCCGCCGAGGACGAGACGTCGTCCCCGTCGAAGGCGACGATGACGTCGCCACCGGTCGGGATCTGCTGGCCGTCGACCGTCGACGTCCCGGTTGCAGGGCGGAGGCCTGCATCGGCTGCCGGCGTTCCCGGCTTGACCTCGGTCACGGCGACGCCACCCTCGACGGGCAGCATCGTGATGCCGAGATACGCGTGCTCGACCTCGCCGGACTCGATGAGCTGCGTAACGATCGACCGGACCGTGTCCGACGGGATCGCGAAGCCGACTCCGTCGTTGCCGCCGGACTCGCTCTCGATCTGGGCGTTGACGCCGATGACCCGGCCCTGGCCATCGAGGAGCGGGCCGCCGGAGTTGCCGTGGTTGATCGCGGCGTCGGTCTGGATCGAGTCGGTAATCGTGAAGTTGTTCGGGGCGGTCATCTGGCGATGGAGTGCGCTGACGATGCCGCTCGTCACCGTCCCCTCGAGCCCGAACGGGCTTCCCATCGCGACGACCAGGTCGCCCACGAGGACGTCGGCCGAGTCGCCGAGCCGGAGCGGCTCGAGGAGCGCCTGGGGGGCGTCGACCTCGATCACGGCGAGGTCGGTCGACGGATCGGTGCCGACGAGCCGGGCCGAGTGCGTCGAGCCGTCCCAGAAGCGCACCGAGAGCGAGCTCGCGCCCTCGACCACGTGCTGGTTCGTGACGACGTGACCGGCGTCGTCGTAGGCGAAGCCGGAGCCCTGAGCGCGCGCCGGCCCTCCGCCCGCCGTGATCTCGACGACACCCTTGTGCGTCTGCTCGTAGATCTCGCCGATCGCGAGCCCCTCGGTCGTCGCGGTCGGCACGCGCGACGAGGTCGGTACCTCCCGGACGACCGTCGTCGTCCCGCCGGCGACGGTCGAGTAGGCGGTCGCGCCGAGCCCGACGCCGAGGACGAGGGCGGCGACGAGGCCGGCGAGGAGGAGGGGTGTGCGGCTGCGCTTCATGTAAGTCCTTTCCGAGTCTAGGTACCCCTCCAGTGCAGCCGTCGAGCGTGAGGGGAGGCTGAGATCGCCCTAAGAAGTCGCTAAGACCGTCGAGACGGAGCTGCCGAGGACGCACAATGCAGGCATGGACATCCTCGTCGTCGACGACGAGCGCGCCGTTCGCGAGTCGTTGCGGCGCGCGCTCGAGCTCGAGGGATACGGCGTCGAGCTCGCCGCGGACGGCGAGGAGGCGCTGCGCCGGCTCGCGCTCGAGCCCGCCCCCGACGCGGTCGTCCTGGACATCCTCATGCCCGGCCTCGACGGCCTCGAAGTCTGCCGCAGGCTGCGCAGCGACAGCAACGGCGTGCCCGTGCTGATGCTCACGGCGCGGTCCGAGGTCGACAGCCGCGTGGCCGGCCTCGACGCCGGCGCCGACGACTACCTGCCGAAGCCGTTCGCCCTGGCCGAGCTCCTCGCACGGCTCCGGGCGCTCCTTCGGCGGTCCGGAGAGACGAACGGGGGCGCGCCCACCGCGGACGGGACGGACGCTCCGCTCCGCTTCGCGGACCTCGAGCTCGACCCGGGGACCCGCGAGGTCCGCCGCGACGGCGACCGGATCGAGCTGACGAGGACGGAGTTTTCGCTGCTCGAGCTGTTCCTCCGCAACCCGCGCCAGGTGCTCACTCGGTCGATCATCTTCGAGCGCGTGTGGGGCTACGACTTCGGCCCGACCTCGAACTCGCTCGACGTCTACATCGGATACCTGCGCCGCAAGACCGAGGCCGGCGGTAAGCAGCGGCTGATCCACACCGTGCGCGGCGTCGGCTACGCGCTGCGGGAGGCGTAGGCGTGAGCTTTCGCGCGCGGATTGCGATCGCGGCCGCGGCGGCCGTGGCGCTTGCCGTCGTGCTCGCGTCGGTCCTCGTGTTCTTCGTCGTACGCGACCAGCTCCGCGGCCAGATCGACCAGACGCTCGAGGAGCGGGCGGCAAAGCTCGCCCCCCATCCGCTGAGCGAGGTCCAGTCCGCTGGAGGCGAGTCGTTCCTGTTCCTCCGACCCGGCTTCGGCGAGCCGAACACGTTCGTCCAGCTCGTGCGCGAGAACGGGACGACCCTGTCGTCGATCGAGGGCGTCGAGCTCCCGGCCGGGACCCGGGCCGTCGCGCTCGCGGCGGCGGGCGAGCCCGGCGAGAGCTACTTCTCCGAGGCGACGGTGGCGGACGTGCACGTGCGCGTGCTCACGTTCGCGTTTGGCCCCGGGTACGCGGTCCAGGTCGCGCGCCCGCTCACCGAGGTGGACGACACGCTCGCGCAGGTCCGGCTGTACCTCCTGCTCATCGCGGGCGGTGGCGTCACACTCGCTGCGTTGCTCGGGCTCCTCGTTTCGGGCGCTGCGCTCGCCCCGGTGCGAAGGCTGACGGAGACCGCCGAGCGCGTCTCCGAGACGGGAGACCTCTCCGAGCGGATCGAGATCGAAGGTCGGGACGAGCTCAGCCGCCTCGCCGGGAGCTTCAACGCGATGCTTGCCGCCCTCGAGGACTCGAACCGGGCGCAGCGACAGCTCGTCGCGGACGCCTCGCACGAGCTGCGCACGCCGCTCACGAGCCTGCGCACGAACATCGAGGTGCTGGCGAGCGACCGTGCGCTCCCAGCCGAGGAGCGCGGCCGGCTGCTCTCGGACGTGGTGGAGCAGCTCGGCGAGATGACGACCCTGATCGCCGAGCTCATCGAGCTCGCGCGGGCTGAGGAGCAGACGCTCCAGGCCGAGGACGTGCGGCTCGACCTGCTCGCTGCGGACGCGGTCGAGCGCGCGCGACGGAACCGGCCCGGCGTCGTCTTCACGACGAGCTTCGAGGAGTCCGTCGTCCACGGCGTCCCGGGGACGATCGAGCGTGCGATCTCGAATCTCCTCGACAACGCCGCGAAGTGGAGCCCGCCCGGCGCGGAGGTGAAGGTCGAGGTTCGCGAGGACCGCGTGACGGTCCGCGACCACGGGCCCGGGATCGCCGACGAGGATCGTCCGTACGTCTTCGACCGCTTCTACCGCGCGCGGTCGGCGCGAGGGATGCCGGGCTCCGGGCTCGGGCTCGCGATCGTGCGTCAGGTCGCGGGGGCGCACGGCGGTGAGGTGGTCGCGGAGCGCGCGGAGGGCGGCGGGACGCGCATCGTGCTCAGGCTCGGCCGCGCGCCGGTTGCGGCGGGGATCGCGCCCGCCGGCGACCGTTCTTAGGCTGCTCTCACGCCACTCTTAGGCGAACGTGGTCGGATGGGCGCCATGAAGAGGATCCCGAGACCCAAGATCGTCGTGGCCCTCGTGGCCGCGGCCGCCCTCGCCGTTGCCCTCGGCGCGACCGGTGCCGTCGCCGCCTCGCGGGCGCTCACCGGCGACGACGAGCGTCGCGCCCTCCTCGACGATGCCGCCGATCGCCTCGGCGTCGAGCCGAGCGAGCTCGAGGACGCCCTCGAGCAGGCTTTGAAGGCGCGCGTCGACGCGGCGGTGGACGAGGGGCGGCTGACGGATGAGCAGGGCGCGGAGCTGAAGGAGCGGATCGACTCCGGCGAGCTGCCGTTCCTCCG
>DASSCD010000058.1:0-6389 GCA_035698005.1 Gaiellaceae bacterium
CGCGCGAGCTCTGTGTCGAGGGTGACGAAGGCGTCCGCCTGCAGGTGCGTGAGGGCGACGTACTCGGCGTCGTAGGTCTCGGCCCACCCGAGCTGGTCTGCGACCTCCCAGGCGCGGCGCCGGAGCACCGCGTCGCCGAGCAGCCGGATCGGGAGCGCGTTGACGCGGGCGATCCGCTCGCGCGCGACCTCCGGCTCGAGCTCCCCCGCGTGCACGGCTTCGTGCAGCCTGGACAGCGCCTGCGAGCGCAGGAGCGTCGGCGCGAGCAGCTCGTGGGACGGCGGGAGCTCGAAGTCCTCGCGCGCGAGCTCGAGCACGACGCCGCAGTCGACCACGAATCTCGTCATCCGGCGCTCCACGCTACACGTACCTTGTGCGTGCCGTGTTCCGACCGTTCCGGCTCTCCGCCGCCTTCGGCCTCGTCTGCCTCGTAACCCTCGTCGCATCTGCGGCGGCCATCGACACTGGCGCCCGGACGGCCAACCAAGCCCGCGCCCCGGGCGTGTCGTTCGGCGGCGTCCGCGAGCACCTGGCCGCCTTCCAGGCGATCGCGAGGAGGAACGGCGGCAACCGCTTCGCCGGGACGCGGGGCTACGACGAGTCCGCGAGCTACGTCGCCCGGCGCATGCGCGCGGCCGGGTACCGCGTGCGCGTCCAGGAGCTCGTCTTCCCGTTCGTGGCCGACCGCTCGCCGCCCACGCTGCGGCCCGTCCAGGCGTCGACCTGGCCGTACCGCGCAGGCCGCGACTTCGGGACGCTCGGCTACTCCGGCAGCGGCCGCGTCGAGGGGCCCGTCGTGGCCGTCGACCTCGTCGTCCCCAGCCCCGAGCCGAACGCGTCGACCAGCGGCTGCGAGAACGCCGACTTCGCCGGCTTTCCGCGGGGCGCGGTCGCGCTGCTCCAGCGCGGCACCTGTACGTTCAGGGCGAAGGTGGCGAACGCCATCGAGGCCGGCGCGAGCGCGGTCGTCGTGTTCAACGAGGGGAACGAGGGCCGGCGCGACCTCGTCGCGGGGACGCTCGGAACTCCGCAGGTGCGCGTCCCGGCCCTCGCCGCGAGCTTCGCGCTCGGCGACGAGCTGCGGGGCGGGGTGCGCACGGGCCAGACGGGGGTCACCGTGCGGCTCTCCGCCGACATGATCGCGGAGCGCCGCCGAACGAGGAACGTCGTCGCCGAGAGCCGGATCGGGAGAGCGAGCAACGTCGTCGTGATCGGTGCCCACCTCGACAGCGTGCAGCGCGGGCCGGGGATCAACGACAACGGGAGCGGCTCGGCCGTGGTTCTCGAGGTCGCCGAGCAGATCGCGCGCACGAAGCCGAGGAATCGGCTGCGGTTCGTGTGGTGGGGCGCTGAGGAGCTCGGCCTCCTCGGCTCGCGCCACTATGTGCAGCGTCTCTCGCCGGCCGCGCGGCGGCAGATCGCGCTCTACCTGAACGCCGACATGGTGGGCTCGCCGAACTTCGCCCGCTTCGTCTACGACGGCGACGCGGGCAATGCCCCTACGGGGTCTGCTGCGGTCGAGCGCGTCTTCACGGGCTACTTCCGCTCCCGCGGGATCGAGTACCGGGAGACCGGCCTCGGCGGCGGCTCCGACCACGCTTCGTTCGCCGCTGCGGGGATCCCGATCGGCGGCCTGTTCACGGGCGCCGACGGCCGCAAGTCGGCCGACGAGGCGACCGCGTTCGGCGGGCGTTCGGGACAGCCCTACGACCCGTGCTACCACCGGCCGTGCGACACGCTCGCCAACGTGAACGCGAGAGCGCTCGACCAGCTCGGCGACGCGCTGGCGCACGCGGTGCTGCGGTTCGCACGCAACACCTCGAGCGTGAACGGCCGCTAGCAGGCGTGGAGAGCTTGCCTCCTGGCAGCCGTCCGGTTAGCTTTCGGACCGCCGTGCCTCGCGCCCAGCGGAAGCCGTCGAGTGGCGACTGAGACCTCCGTGCTCGCGGGTCTCGAGCCGCGGGCGTTCTGGGGGCACTTCGAGGCGTTGACGAGGATCGCGCGGCCGTCCCGGCACGAGGAGCCGGCGATCGAGCACGTGCGCGCGTGGGCGGCCGAGCACGGCTTCGAGCTGCAGCAGGACGCGGGCCGGAACCTCGTCGTCCATGTCCCCGCGAGCCCCGGCCGCGAGAGCGCGCCCACGGTCGTGCTGCAGGGGCACCTGGACATGGTGTGCGAGCGGGACCCTGCGAGCCCGAACGACCCCGAGGAGGGGCGGATCTCGCTCCTGCGCGAGGGCGAGTGGCTGACCGCCGACGGGTCGACGCTGGGAGCCGACGACGGCGTCGCGATCGCGGCGATGATGGCCCTCGGCGAGGACGGCTCGCTCCCGCACGGGCCGCTCGACCTCCTCATGACCGTGGCCGAGGAGGTCGGGCTCGAGGGCGCGAACGCGCTCGACCCCGCTCTCGTCACCGGGTCCGTCCTCGTCAATCTCGACAGCGAGGAGGACGGGCGGCTGACCGTGGGCTGCGCCGGCAGCACGGACACGTGGGTTCGGATCGAGGCGCCGCGCGCTCCGGCCGATCCGCGCGCGGCCTCCCTGTCGGTGACGGTCTCCGGCGGCCAGGGCGGGCACTCCGGCACGGGCATCGCGTTCGGCCGCTCGAACGCGATCAAGGTCTTGGGGCGCGCGCTCCGCGAGGCGCACGCCGCCGCACCGTTCCGCCTCGTCTCGCTCGACGGCGGCAAGAGCCGGAACGCGATCCCGCGCGACGCCGCAGCGATCGTCTCCGTCGTGGACGAGGCGTCCTTCCGCGCGGCGGTCGAGAGCGCCGCCGCCACGATCCGGGACGCGTTCGCCAAGACCGATCCGGGCGTGTCGATCGCGATCGAGGCCGCGGAAGCAGCCGGGGAGCCGTGGACCGACGAGGCGACGAGGAGGCTCCTGGACGCGATTGCGCTCGTCCCGACGGGGCCGCTCGCGCCGAGCCCCGACTTCGACGACCTCGTGGAGACGAGCACGTCGCTCGGGGAGGCGATCACGGAGGGCGACCGGCTGACGCTGCACAGCCTGTCCCGCTCATCGAACGACTCGGCGCTCCCGGAGGTGATCGGCGCCCTCGACGCGGCGGCACGGCTCGCCGGCGGCGAGCTCGAGGTCAAGCACAACTACGGCGGCTGGCGACCCGATCTCGAGTCACCCGCCCTGGCGGCTGCGGCGGCGGTCTACGAGCGCCTGTTCGGCGAGCCGCCGATCGTGACGGCGGTCCACGCGGGCCTGGAGACGGCGGTCATCGGGGACAAGGCGCCTGGGCTCGACATGATCTCCTTCGGCCCGCAGATCGAGTTCCCGCACTCGCCCGACGAACGCGTCAGTATCCCGACCGTGCAACGCTTCTGGGAGCTCCTGGTCGGATTCGCAGACGAGCTCTCGAGGCCGGCGGCCTAACGATGAGAGGCTGGGTCACGTGGGTCGCGATCCTGGCCGGCATCGTGCTGCTCGTCCTCGTCACCGCCGCCATCGGCAACCGCGATGAGAGCGGCGAAACCGTCTCTGCCGGGAAGTGGGCGCAGAACGTCTGCGGCGCGGTCGGCGTGTGGCGCGGTGAGCTGGAGGCGACCGTCGAGGACGTGCGCACGCCCTCGTCGGCGGCCCCGGGCGTGGAGGAGCCGCAGTCGGAGACGCCGCAGGGCCGGACCGGCCTCGTGCGAAACGGGCTCGAGCGCGCGATCCAGGCGACGGAGACGATGGTCGAGGGCGTCGACAACGCCGGCGTCCCGGACACTGCGGAAGGCGCGGAGGCAGCCGAGCAGATCTCGAGCTGGGCGAACGGCTCGCTCAACGACCTCGAGCAGGCGGAGGACTCGCTCGACGAGGAGGCCGACACGCTCGAGGAGGCCGTCGAGCAGGTCACGGGCGCCCTCGGGGCGATCGGGTCCGTGATGGCGAACGGCGTGCAGGCGATCGCGGACGTCGCGATCACCGATCCCGAGCTCGCGGACGCGCTCCGCGACTCGAGCACGTGCGCGCAGCTCCGTGAGGAGGCCGGCGAGCAGTGAGCACCATGGATTGGGTCCTCGTCGCGCTGCAGGGCCTCGTCGTCGTCGGCTTCATCGCGCTCGGCGTGCGGTCGGGCGGGATCGGCCTCGGGCTCTGGGGCGGGGTCGGCACGCTGATCCTCGTCTTCGTCTTCGGGCTCGACCCCGGGGAGCCGCCGACGAGCGCGATGCTGATCATCATCGCGGTCATCTCGGCAGCGGCCGCGATGCAGGCAGCAGGCGGTGTCGACTACATGGTCCAGGTCGCGAGCCAGGCTCTCCGCGCGAGGCCGAAAGCACTCAACTTCATCGCGCCCTACGTCTCCTACCTGCTCACGATCCTCACCGGAACCAGCAACACGTTCTTCTCGATCATCCCGGTGATCAACGAGGTCGCCTATGCGAACAAGATCAGGCCCGAGCGCGCGCTCGCCGGGTCGACGGTCGCGAACGCCCTCGGGATCACCTCGAGCCCCGTCGCGGCGGCGATGGCGACGCTCCTGCCGCTCGTCGAGATCTACGACTACGACCTGATCGACGTCCTTCTGATCACGATCCCGGCGAGCCTGGTCGGCATCTTCGCGATGGCGCTCGTCATGAGCCGGCACGGCAGGGACCTCGAGGACGACGAGGAGTACCAGCGTCGCGTGGCGGCGGGCGAGGTTCAGCCGCCTGCGGCCGCGGCCGATATCGTGCTGCTCCCCTACGCGAAGCGGAGCGTCGCGATCTTCCTCGCCGGCGTCGCGGCGATCTGCGTCTTCGGCTTCGTCGAGGGCATCCGGCCGACGGTGGCGGCGGAGGGAGGCGGCGTCGAGCCGATGTCGGTGACGCCGCTCATCCAGATGTTCATGCTGACCGCGGCGGCACTCATCCTCGTCTTCTGCCACGTGCGCGCGGGCGACATCCCGGGCACGCCGATCTTCAAGTCGGGGATGGTGGCGATGATCGCCCTCTTCGGCATCGCGTGGATGGCCGACACGTTCATCGCGAACAACGAGGACGCGATCGTCCAGCTGCTCGGCGACATGGCTGAGAAGTGGCCGTTCATGATCGCCGTCGCGATCTTCCTCGTCGGCGCGCTGACGACGAGCCAGTCGGCGGCCACGCGGACGATGGTGCCGCTCGGCCTCGCGCTCGGGATCGGCGCCGGCTACATGATCGCGATGTGGACCGCCGTCGTCGGCGTGCTCTTCCTCCCTGCCAACGGAACGCAGATCGCGGCGGCGGAGGCGGACACGACCGGGACGACCTCGCTCGGCAAACGCGTCATCGACCACTCGTTCCAGCTGCCGCTGCAGATCGCCTGGATCGTGACCGCGCTCGTGGGGATCGCGATCGTCTGGCTCTTCTTCGGCGGGCACACGCCCGCGCCGCCGACTCCGACGCCGACGCCGTGACATGACGGTCCGCGGCGCAACGGTGCTCGGCATCGGGGCGATGATCGGCGCCGGCATCTTCGCCCTGCTCGGGGAAGCGGGCGCGATCGCCGGGTCGGCCGTCTGGATCTCCTTCCTCCTCGGCGGGATCGTCGCCTCGCTGCTCGGCTACGTCTGCGTCAAGCTCGGCACCCGCTACCCAACGTCGGGCGGGCTCATCACGTACCTCATCGAGGGCTTCGGGCGAGGGCGCCTCGTCGGCACGGCGTCCTGGCTCGGCTACATCGCCGCGGTCGTGATCGTCTGCTCGATGGTCGCCGTCTCGTTCGGCAGCTACGCGACCTCGCTCTTCGTCGGCCAAGACGCCGGGGCGGGGTGGGACAACCTCTTCACCACGGCGCTCATCCTCCTCATGGTCGCGGTGAACATCGTCGGCGCGTCGTTCGTCGCGCGGGCGCAGTCGCTGATCGTTGCGGGCGTGCTCGGCGTGTTCGCGGTCTTCATCGCGGTGACGATCGTCGACCTCGACTTCGACCTGCTCGCCTTCAGCGGATACCCGTCGTTCTCGAAGATCCTCGCCAGCGTGGCCCTCACGTTCTTCGCCTACCTCGGCTTCAACGTCATCACCTTCACCGCGGGCGACCTGCGCGACCCGGCCCACGACCTGCCGCGCGCGATGTTCGGCGCGCTCGGCGTGACCTCGGTCACGTACATCCTGATCGCGCTCGGCGTCTTCGGGACGCTCACCGTCGCGGAGGTCGTCCAGTACGGCGAGACGGCGATCGCCGAGGCCGCGCGCCCGGCGCTCGGCGACGCCGGCTACACGATCATGGCGGTCGCGGCGCTGCTCTCGACCGCGGGAGCGACGAACGCGACCCTGTACGCCTCCTCGAACCTGACCGGGATGCTGGCGAAGGAGGAGCTCTTCCCTCCCCGGTTCGGCCTCGGCCCGAGACTCGGCCCGCGGCTCGCCCCGAAGTCCGGCCTGCTCGTCACGGCGGCCCTCGTCCTCCTCGTGGCGAACCTCGTGGA